>CAIZGQ010000846.1 GCA_903932565.1 uncultured Hyphomicrobiales bacterium | reverse complement strand
TCGCCAATATGCGCGAGTTGCAACTCGGTTCATCCGCATGATCGGGGCATTGCTGGCACTCTTTCGACGTGAATGGCAATTGTCGAGACGCATCGGTGGCGGCGCGATGATGGGGGTCGTTTTCTTCCTCATCCTCGTCACCATGGTTCCTTTTGCCATTGGGCCCGACCTCAACCTTCTGAGCCGCATCGGGCCAGCCATTCTGTGGATTGCAGCCCTTCTGGCGTCACTGCTGGGCCTCGACCGGCTGTTTCAGGCTGATCACGAAGATGGCTCGCTCGATTTGCTGATGACGTCCGATCTGCCACTGGAAGTGATCGTCCTCGTCAAATGCCTCGCGCATTGGTGCGTCACTGGCCTGCCGCTGGTGATTGCTGCACCTCTGTTTGGCTTGATGCTGGCGGTTGAGCCTGAGGCCTTGGGCGCAATTGCTTTGACACTGCTTGTAGGCACGCCGGCACTGACGTTCCTGGGCGCCATCGGCGCCGCCCTTACCGTCACCCTGCGTCGGGGCGGATTGCTGACGGCGATCCTCATTCTGCCGTTGAGTGTGCCCTTGCTGATTTTCGGCGTGTCGGCTTCGTCTGCCGCTGTGGGTGGAACGATTCCGTTTCTGACGCCATTCCTCGTTCTCTGCGCCCTTACGCTCGCCTTCGCGGCAGGGGCACCCTTTGCCGCCGCCGCGGCTCTCCGTCAAATGCGAACCTAAAGGAAACCGGGTGACCATTTCGGCTCGTTTTCAGCCCGCCCGGACCCATGAGGACCTCGGGCCATCATTTTTCGATCCCGTGGAAGCCGCCCGCTTTCCAAACCACATCCTGCGGGTTCGCAATCAGGTCTGGGCGGAGCGCATTGGTCTCGGCGAACTCACAGAGCACGAGTGGGTCCGGCATTTCGGTGAATTCCAGCCATTGCCCGGCAGCCTCCCCCAGCCGCTCGCGCTGCGCTACCACGGGCACCAGTTCCGTCACTACAATCCCGATCTGGGTGACGGCCGTGGCTTCCTGTTTGCGCAGATGTGCGACCTTGCCGATGGCCGATTGCTTGACCTCGCGACCAAGGGATCTGGCCAGACGCCGTGGTCCAGAGCTGGCGACGGTCGCCTGACGCTCAAGGGTGGCGTCCGTGAAGTGCTGGCGTCCGAAATGCTTGATGCGCTGGGCGTCAATACATCCAAAAGCTTCAGCCTAATTGAGACGGGCGAGCGCTTGATGCGCGGCGATGAGCCATCGCCGACTCGCTCCAGCGTGCTCGTCAGGCTCAGCCATTCGCACATCAGGATCGGGACGTTCCAGCGGCTGGCGTATCTCGGTGAAACCGACCAGATCGCGGCGCTGCTGCATCACAGCGTGGCGCATTATCTGCCCGCGTGCCACCGCCCGACCATCGCGGAGACGGCTGTTGCGGTGTTGAGCGACGTCGTCGGGCGCGTTGCCAACATGGGCGCCCAGTGGATGCTTGCCGGGTTTGTTCACGGCGTGCTCAACACAGACAATATCAATATCACGGGTGAGAGTTTCGACTACGGCCCGTGGCGGTTCATCCCGGAACTTGAGCCGGGTTTCACGGCCGCCTATTTCGATCAACAAGGCCTCTATGCCTTCGGTCGGCAACCTGACGCGCTTCTCTGGAACCTGACGCGCTTTGCTGAATGCCTGCTGCCTTTAGCCGACAAAACTGCTCTTGAGACCACGTTGGGTGAGTTTCAGCCCGCATTGCAGGCCGCCTTCGCCACGAGCATGCTGCGTCGGCTCGGACTTGCGCCCATGGGAGCGGAGGCCGATCGCACGCTGGCCCGCGAGGTTTGGAGTTACCTGACAAAAAGCCGGACCGCGTTCGAACAGTTTTTCTTCGACTGGTACGGCGGTGACGCGCGCGCCGATCGGGCAAAACAGAGCCCGGCCGCTGCCTCCTACGCGTCGGATGAATTCGCTAACGTGCGGACAGCGATGCAACGTCATACGCCAATGCCAAATGCCAAGCTCGACCATCCCTATTTTAACGGCAGTGAGCCCTGCACCATGCTGATCGACGAGGTTGAAGCGATCTGGTTGCCGATCGCGGCACAGGACGACTGGTCTGTTTTTGAAGCCAAACGCCAGCAGATCGCCCTCATGGCTGACGCTTTTGGCAACGCGGCGCAGCCAGTGGCATGAGTTCAGCCCTGATCGACAGTCCAATCAAGGGCTTGCTCCAGCCGATCATCGCCCCAGAACAATTCGCCGGACGGGGTCGTGAAGCTCGGCGATCCAAAAACGCCCAACGCCCGCGCGGTCTCTGTTGCCAGCCGCAATTGACCCCGATGCGGTTCGGTTTTGATCGTCGTCATCACCTCCGCCGCGTTTTCGCCGAGAGCCGTGAGAATGGAGCAAAGGCAATCCGGATCATCAATGGCCTTGCCCTCGGCAAATTCCGCATGAAATACAGCACGGGTGAACGCGGGCCGTCGCTCCTCTGACAGCGCAAGTGCGACGCGGGCGGCGAGCAGGCTGTTCTGCGGGAAAGGATCGGGACGTTGGAACGCCAAGCCGTAACGACCACAAACTCGCTCCAGATCGCGCCACATGTATCGACCCTTGGCGGGAAAGATGTTGAACGGCGACGACATCCAATTCTGGTCGGCGAAGATGGGCCCCAGCAAGAACGGCCGCCAAGCCACCTGGACCCCTTGCGCCTTCGAAAGCGCTTCGATCCGCATGGCAGTCGGGTAAGAATACGTGCTGGCAAAGTCGTACCAGAAGTGGATTTCCGCCATGCCGCCTCTGCTTGATCGGATGATGCCCTATCTGACGACCCTGCAACGGGTGTGGGCCGACATCAATGCCGCCTTGCAATCTGATGAGGTGCGCCGCGTCACAACGGCCCTCGCAAACCTCAACAAAGCGGGAGCGCGACGGCTCATGGCGATCCGTCGCCAGTATGTCGCGAAACTCGGCTGGCCGATTGCGACAACGCTCGAATGTCTCGTGGTGACGGGCACGATCTTCGCCCTTGCGCCCGACCTCGATCTCATCGCGTCTAACCGGTACTATGTCGGTCATGCGTTTATCGGCCCCGGCGTCTTGGGAAATTTCCTTCGGGTTATAGGCTGGCTGGTACCCTCCGCGCTCCTCGCCATTTCCCTGATGTCAGGGTTGACGGGCCTGGTATTGGCCGACTGGAGCCGCATCGTCGCGAAATTTCCTTGGCTTGGCCGGTTCGCCCCAAAGCGGCCATCGGGGGCCTTTTGGAACTCATTCCAGACCCGATACCTGCCGTTGTTTACATTTGCTCGGACTGCTTTTTTGGCACTTTCGATGCTTTTGGGGCCCGGACTCCTGGTCAATGGGATTCTTAAAGATCATTGGCACCGCCCGCGGCCCGTTCAAGTGACGGAGTTTGGGGGTACGGCCCAATTCCAACCCTGGTGGAGCCGGGACGGCTCCTGTGAGACGAATTGCTCGTTCGTCTCTGGCGAAGCATCAGCTGCGACGTGGCTCCTCGCGCCTGCATTACTGGTGCCTGCTCCATTTCAGCCCCTCGCCGTCGCGGCGGCCTTCATGTTTGCCATCGCAGTGGGGCGGCTGCGCATGGCATTCGGCGGGCATTTTCTGTCCGACACACTCATCTCGATCTTGCTGACGACGCTCGTTATTTTGCTCCTGCATCGGTGGCTGATTGCAGCAAAGCCCCCGCCATTCGCCGAACCCGGCACCCACTCACTGCCTTAGCAATAAGCGGTTTCAAGGGTTCCCAAAGCAGGCACTTTGATGTATGGGCCTGTTGCAGTGCGAGAAGAACTCCATATCGGGGTTCCAGCCGCCCCATTTTTCCGTGTGATCGGACCGTCGTGCAGATCGGTCAGACTACGCTGCGTCCAGCCCTCAGCCTGGCCAAGTTCCAGACTTTGCGTTGGTGCGGTCGGGTGCCCGGGGCGTTTCTTCAAGATCGAGCCCCGTTCCATGCAACTTCGTAATATCGCCATCATCGCGCACGTTGACCACGGCAAGACCACCCTCGTGGATCAGCTTTTGCGCCAGTCAGGTGCCTTCCGAGACAATCAGCGGGTGGCCGAGCGCGTGATGGATTCCAACGACCTCGAAAAAGAGCGTGGCATCACCATTCTTGCCAAGGCAACGTCAATTGTCTGGAACGATATCCGCATCAATATCGTCGATACCCCGGGCCATGCTGACTTCGGCGGCGAAGTGGAGCGAATTCTGTCCATGGTCGATGGCGCGATCGTACTGGTCGACGCCGCGGAGGGCCCGATGCCGCAGACGAAATTCGTCGTCGGTAAAGCGCTCAAGATTGGCCTGAAGCCGATTGTTGCGATCAACAAGGTGGATCGTCCGGACGCCCGGATCAATGAAGTTGTGAACGAAGTGTTCGATCTCTTCGCCGCGCTCGATGCGACCGATGAACAGCTCGACTTTCCCATCCTCTATGGGTCTTCGCGCCAGGGCTGGATGGCCAACGCACCCGAGGGTCCGCAGGACGGCATGGCACCGTTGTTCGATCTTGTTGTGAAGCACGTGAAGCCGCCGACCATCGAAGAAGGCTCGTTCCGCATGCTTGGAACGCTTCTGGAAGCGAACGCCTACCTTGGCCGCATGATCACAGGTCGGGTGTTTGCCGGCTCTTTGAAGACCAACCAGCCTGTGAAGGTCCTGGACCGCACCGGAAACCTCGTTGAAACAGGCCGTGTCTCCAAGATCCTCGCCTTCCGTGGCATCGAGCGTACACCAGTCGACGAGGCCGAAGCTGGCGATATCGTCGCCATTGCCGGTCTTGCCAAGTTCAACGTGGCTGACACGTTGTGCGCGCCGGACGTGACTGAGCCGTTGCAGGCCCAGCCAATCGATCCGCCAACACTGTCGATGACCTTCATGGTCAACGATTCCCCGTTGGCCGGCACCGAAGGTGATAAAGTCACAAGCCGCATGATCCGCGAGCGTCTGTTCCGCGAGGCGGAAGGCAACGTTGCGCTCAAGATCTCAGAGTCGACCGGCGCTGATTCCTACATCGTGTCGGGGCGTGGTGAGTTGCAGCTGGGCATCCTGATCGAGACGATGCGCCGCGAAGGTTTTGAACTCGGCATCTCGCGTCCCCGCGTTGTCTTCCAGAAGCAGGAAGACGGTTCCATTCTTGAGCCGATTGAAGAAGTCGTCATCGACGTGGATGAGGAGCATTCCGGCGTCGTCGTGCAGAAGATGGCGGAACGCAAGGCCGAAATGGTTGAGATGCGCCCTTCCGGTGGTGGTCGCCTGCGCCTGGTCTTCTACGCGCCGACCCGCGGCCTGATCGGGTATCAGGGCGAGTTGCTCACTGATACGCGCGGCACCGCCATAATGAACCGGCTGTTCCACGATTATCAGGAATACAAAGGCGAGATCGCTGGTCGCCGAAATGGTGTCTTGATTTCCAACGAGCAGGGCGAAGCTGTTGCCTATGCCATGTGGAAGCTAGAAGACCGTGGCCCCATGATGATCGAGCCAGGGTGGAAAGTGTACCGCGGCATGATCGTGGGCGAACACACCCGCGACAACGACCTTGAGATCAACGTGCTCAAGGGCAAGCAGCTGACCAACATCCGCACCCAGAGTAAGGATGAGGCCGTCCGCCTGACGCCGCCGATCCGCATGACCCTCGAAAAGGCTTTGGCCTACATTGAGGACGATGAGCGCGTTGAAGTGACGCCAAAATCGATCCGGTTGCGCAAGGTCCACCTTGATCCCAATGATCGCAAGCGGGCCGAGCGTTCAAAAGACTCCATGCTGGGTTGATTGTTCGGTGTCAGTGCAGCGTCCCTGAACAGGGGTCAAAACTGCCGTGAGCTGTGAACTTGCAAAGGGCGGCGGCTTATGTCGACCGCCCTGCATTGATTGACTTGAGACAGCGTTGTGACAATGCTAACGCGATACATCTTTGCCAGTGTTTTATGGCAAGGCTAATTTGACCTGCCTGCACGCTTCACCCACACGAATATCGCAGTCCTCTGCTCCTCCAAACGGATCAGAGGCACATATTCGGGCCGATGACGTTCACGCCTGGAAGGAGAGACACCCATTCGCAGACCAATGAAAGCGCCGCCGACCCCGACGCGGGAAGGCCCGAGAATCAACCGTGAAATTCGTGCACGGGAAGTCATGCTGATCGATGATGAGGGTCAGAATCGCGGGGTCACCCAGATTCTTGATGCCCAGAAGATTGCCGAGGAAGCAGGCCTCGACCTGGTGGAAATCGTCCCCAACGCGACGCCGCCGGTTTGCAAGATCCTCGATTATGGCCGGTTCCGGTTCGCGGAACAGAAAAAGGCCGCGGAAGCCCGCAAGAGACAAAAGATCGTCGAAATCAAGGAAATCAAGCTGCGACCCGGCATTGATGACCACGATTATGAAACCAAGATGAAAGCCGTTCGCCGGTTCTTTGAAGAGGGCGACAAGGTGAAGGTGACTTTGCGTTTTCGCGGCCGCGAAATGGCGCATCAGGACATCGGATTTCGATTGCTTGAACGCGTCAAGGCGGAAACGCTCGCGATCGCAAAAGTCGAAGCCGAGCCGTCCATGGAAGGTCGCCAGATGGTCATGGTGCTCGCGCCGAAGTAGGCGGGCGGCGAACCGCTTCCGCCGCTGCAGAAATTGCACAACGGCACAAAAAAGGCCCGGCATGACCGGGCCTTTTTCAATTTAAGTTTTCTGAAATCAGAACTTGTAGCTCACGCCGCCGCGCAGCAGGCTGACATTGGTGCGGTAGCTGTTTGAAAACGACGTTCCCGGATTTGCGGCAGCCAGGTAGGACTGACCCTTGCTGCCGAGGCTTGCGTACAAATACTCAACGCGAGCGATAACATTGGGCGTGATGGCATATTCGCCGCCGGCACCCAGCGCGTAGCCAACCTTGGTGCTGCTGGACGATGTTGCGCCGTACACGGCGGTCACAGGTGCACCAGGTGCGCCTGTTCCCACGTAGCTGACTGACCCGCCGGAATTGACAGACCCAAAGGCCAGGCCGCCCGTCACGTAAAGCAGGGTGCGATCGACAGCATAGCCAACGCGCGGACGCACGGTGCCAATCCAGTTGCTGCCACCCGATACCGGCGCATATGCGAAATAATTTGTACCCGGCGCGGCTGGGACAACGGCGCCATTCACACCACGGCGGCCGACGTACTCAAGATCAGCTTCAAGACCAACAACGAGGCTGTTCATCTGGTAATTGTAGCCAGCCTGGAAGCCGCCGGTGAAGCCGGTGGAGCCGCCTTTTGAGGATCCCTGGTATGCTGTCGGGGCAAAGCCCTGAGCAGCGACCGACGTTGCGGGTGAGCTGCGGAAATCGGCGCCAGCATTCACGCCAGCGTAGAATCCTGTCCAGATGAACACCGGCGCTGCAGCGTAGTAAGGGGCAGGCGCAACCGCAGCACTGCGGCGCGGCAAATCGGCGGCGGAAGCGGCTGACGCGAGAGCAACGAGAGACGCTCCAAGAGCGAATGAAGAACGCAACATGACTGGACTTTCTTGAACAGGAGATACTCAACACATCACCAGTGCTTGGGGGCAAGCGTTCCAGCGATTGGATCCTGTTTACTATGGTTAGCGCCGCAAATCAGCGCTTAAATGCCGTTTCAGCGCAAGCAAGGCTGAAGTTCTAAGCACATGGTTATCATTTTATGCAAATCTTCTTACGAGATTTTACGTTGTATTAACTTTAGGGATCACGGCTATATACTTACGAATTCGTAAAGGCACGGAGTTTCAATAGTTCTGTTCGAACGCAACGGATCTCAATTTCAACGGACGACGCGTTCGACACCAAAGCGCATTCTGGGCTTCAGCTCGGCTTGGCCGCGCAAACCATGTTCAGGCTGCGTTGGATTGCTTGTTGGACAGCATGGCGAACAGGGCTGAACTGTCCTTGGTCGCCCGGAGCTTTGCAGCCAATGCTGGATCCCGTAGCGCGCGGGCAATTCGAGCAAGCGCCTTCAAATGATCCGCGCCCGCACCTTCCGGCGCGATCAATAGAAAAATCAGATCGACCGGAGCGCCGTCCAAAGCTTCATAGTCGATGGGCTTTTCCAGCCGGGCAAAAATCCCAAAAATACGGTCGACCTTTGGCAGCTTGCCGTGCGGAATGGCGATGCCCGCTCCGACGCCGGTTGAACCAAGTCTCTCGCGTTGGATGAGCGAGTCAAAAATCTCGCGAACAGGCAGTCCGCTGAGCTCTGCGGCCCGCTCACTCATGTCCTGGAGTGCCTGCTTCTTGTTCGCGACGCGCAACGCCGGAATAATGGCGTTGGTCGTGATCATGTCGGACAAAGGCATTCGTGGGCATCCTGAACAGCACAGTCGATTACTCGCAACATCTGTGCCTGCAAGCAGGCAAGCGTTGCGAGCCCCGAAGATTTACGCCGAAACGGGTTTAGCGGCGCTGACTTCGTGCACGGTGGGGTCAACCCATCCGATATGGCCGTCCGGACGACGGTAGACAACGTTGACACGCCCACTCGTCGCATGACGAAACACAACAACCGGTGCGCCAGTGAAATCGAGATCCATGACCGCGGACGACACGGACAATGTCCGAACTGTCATGCGGGTTTCCGCCACGACGACGGGATTGAATCCAGCTGGAGACTCGTCATCATCATCCGCGTCAGCGACGCTGTAAGTCGTTGAAGGCACAGTCGCGAGAGACGCGGCAGCGACGGTGTGATGATCTTTCAGACGCCCGTGATAGCGCCGCAGTCGCTGCTCAAGCCGATCGGCAGCTTGGTCAAAACTTACGAAAGGTTCGTGGGCATAGCCTTCGGCATGGAGAGTTACACCTGAACTCAAATGCAAGGTGCAATCTGTGCGGTAGCCGGGCCCGTCATGATCGAGCACAACCGCCCCCGTGATGCCGCCATCAAAGAATTTATCAGCTGCCGAGCCAATCCGGGTCTCAATATGACCTCGGAGCGTTTCACCCAGTTGGAAGTGTTTTCCGGAGACGCGCAAAACCATCGCCTCACCTTTTCTTTGTGATTGACCCCACCGGCGTAGGGCAGTCCTCGCCAGCAACGATCAGACCTTAACACTTGACGGTTAAGAGCCGTCTTGACTGAAGTCAACTGGGACGGAAACCGGACAATTTCCGCGCTTTTCTGTGCAACGCATTTGACGACAATGCAGCGTCATTGCGCAGCTTGCAGCATCGCCATTTTTTCGCGACGGCGTTCAACCGAAGATGGAATTTTCAAGCTTTCGCGATATTTCGCGACCGTGCGCCGGGCGATATCGACATTGGCCTCTTTCAATTTCGAGACCAATGCGTCATCCGACAAGACGGTCTGCGGCTCTTCCAGATCGATCAATTGCTTGATGCGCCAACGAACCGATTCAGCCGAGTGTGTTTCGCCGCCGCTGCTGGATTGAATCGATGCGGTAAAGAAATACTTCAGCTCAAAAAGCCCCCGGGGGCTCGCCATATATTTGTTCGATGTCACACGTGAAACCGTTGATTCATGCATGCCAATCGCATCAGCAATTGTTTTCAGGTTAAGCGGTCGCAGGTGACCAACGCCATGTTCAAAAAAAGCATCCTGCTGGCGGACAATTTCCGTTGCGACTTTGAGGATTGTGCGTGCGCGCTGGTCCAGGCTTTTGGTGAGCCAATTCGCAGTCTGCAAACAATTGGCGACGAAACTCCGATCCGCGGCGCTCCCTTTTGTGCGGCTGATGCGATGCGCGTATGTCTGATTCACGAGCACACGCGGCAAGCAATCCGGGTTCAACTCAACTTGCCACGATCCATCCGACGCCGCTCGTACCAATACATCCGGAACCACCGGTTGAATCACACCAACACCAAAGGCACGTCCAGGTTTTGGGTCAAGCCGCCGGACCTCAGCGACCATTTCGATCATGTCTTCCTGGTCCACTCCGCAAAGCCGGCGAAGGGCCGGAAAATCGCGGCGTGCCAGCAAGGGAAGGTTTGCAAGCAGCGCTTCCATGGCAGGATCAAACCGGCCCTGCTCCTGCAATTGCAACGTGAGACATTCAGCAAGATTGCGTGCGCCCACGCCCGAAGGATCAAATGTTTGCACGATTTTTAAGACGGCCAGGGTCTGCGCGTCTGACGTTCCAAGGCGCGCTGCAGTCTCCTCAACCGAATCCACAAAATAGCCCGCCTCATCAATGGAATCGATGATGGCATGGCCGATCATCCGGTCGACCGGACTGCTGACAGCAACCGCCAGTTGTTCTGACAGGTGATCACGAAGTGTGACTTGCGCCGCGACATAAGCCTCAAGATTGTGGGCCTCGCTTTCGCCGCCGACCCCGCCCGCACCCGAGCCACTCCACGACGTGGCCGACAGCCCGGCCCCCTCGCCATCGAACACCGCTTCGCCCGGTGTCACGGCTCGATCTGCGTCAAAGGCATTGGACAAATCTGTCCCGAGATCGGCAGCGAGGGCGCCGGGCTCAACGGCGAATTGATCGCTTGTCCAATCGACCGGGGCACTCTCGGCACTGGTGGAATAATCCGGCCCATCGCCATCCGAAAATGCAACGGCCTCGTCAGGGCTGAAGGATCCAGAATCATCGAAGCCTTGGAAGTCTGACTCTGACTGCGCTTCACCGGACCATTGATCCGAATCCACCGCCCGCGCAAAACTCAAATCCTCGTCCGGTCGATCGTCAGCGCGCTCGAGAAGAGGATTTCGTTCAAGTTCCTCTTCGACGAAAGCGGAGAGCTCCATATTTGAAAACTGCAGGAGTTTGATGGCCTGCAGCAATTGTGGCGTCATGACCAGGGATTGACCCTGGCGAAGCACTAGTCTCGTCGAGAGCGCCATGGAACACCTGAACTGCTTACACATGATCGGCCCCCTCGTGAAAGAAGGCCCGGAACTTGCATAGACCATAAGCACAGGCTGCGAACGTTGCAATTGCCAAATTAAGTGGCAGCCCAAGTTGGTTACCCGCCCAGTGCTCTGCGCATGGCTCCCGGATTTTGGGCGCGCCATCGCCTCCCCTATCGTCCACAATCAGGACGATAGGCAATGCATGCCTTCTCTGCTTAGATCATGTCTCAAATGATCGGTGGTGGGATCGGACCCAGCCAGATTTGCGGAGAAAATCCATGAACACGCTTTATTTTGCGCCTGGCGCCTGCTCGATCGGGATTCACATTTTGCTCGAAGAGATCGGCGCTCCTTACGGGCTCGAAAAGGTCAACCTCATGGAGGGGGAGCAGCACAAGCCAGGCTATCTGGCAGTCAACCCCAAGGCCAAAGTTCCCTCGTTAAAGCGTGACGACGGCTCAATCATCACGGAATATCCTGCCGTGGCCTATTGGCTTGCGGGAACCAATCCTGACAAAAAACTTTGGCCTGCCGATCTTGAATCGCAAGTGCTCGCGCTCGAAACCCTCGACTACATCACGGGCACGGTTCACACGCACGGCTACGCCCGCATCTTTCGCCCGGGCAATTTCACGCCGGAGGAGACCCATCACGATGCGGTCAAAGCCAAGGGTGCGGATATCGGCGCGAAGGGGTTGGCAATTCTCGAGAAAAAACTGGCTGGCCGCGACTGGCTGTGCGGTGCGTTTTCGATCGCCGACACTGCCATTTTCTTTTTGTGCTTCTGGCACGTCACGCGCCTGAAGGGCGAGTTGTCCCCCAATCTGGCTGGCCACTACGCCCGCATGCTCGCACGTCCGTCTGTACAAGCGGTGTTGAAGCAGGAAGGCTTTGCGACCTGAACGTGGTTGGACACGCGCCCTGGCATCCCACGATCGGGCAGAGCCGGGGCGCCTTCGCTAACCCTCGGCCGCGTGTGTTGACATCAAGGACGTGTCGGCGGCCGTTGTCCACCCACACAATCGCAGCGCCTCTTTCATATGATTTGGCGTCGGTGCGGTGACATCTACAGGTGGCTTCGACGCCTGGATGGGCACGATGATATTGCGCGCATGGAGCTGGAGGCAGCCGATTTCGCCTCGAGCGCCTGCCCCATAAATGGGGTCAGCCATGATCGGCCACCCCATCGCGGCACAATGAACCCGCAATTGATGGGTACGACCGGTCACCGGGCTGAGGGCAAGCCAAGCAAGGGGGCGCTGGTCCAATCCAAAATCGCGGCCCAACACGCGCCAGTGCGTGCACGCGGCCTGGCCCAGGGGATCAACGCGCATCCACCATCCGCGCGTCTCATCTAACCGGGACATTGGAAATTCAATTGTCCCCGCATCATCGGTCGGATGTCCCTCGACGACGGCCCAGTAGGTCTTGGAGATATGACCATTCTTGAACAATTTGCCGAGCCGTTCCAAGGCCTTGCGATGACGTCCAAGCACAAGGCAGCCCGAAGTGTCGCGATCCAGCCGATGCGCCAATGAAGGATCGCGCGGCAGGCCAAATCGGAGCGCTCCGAAATAGGCCTCCAGGTTGTCACCACCCTTAGGGCCCCGATGCACCGGAATACCTGTCGGCTTGTCGATGACAAGCATCAACCCGTCGCGGTAGAGGAGGCGGTCAGTCAGCTCTTCCGGCGTCATGGACAACAGGCTATCGGTTGGGGTGAGAAGGGCCGCTCACGGGGCTAAGGGCGTTGTAGACGTCTGGGCTGGGCCCCGTCCATCTGAGCTGCATTTTAAGGCAAGGATAATATCGAAAATGGCGACCAATCCCGGTGACAACGGAGACAACGGCCGCCAGCCAGGCTTGCTCGGCCGTCTGTTTGGCCGAGCGACATCTCCGGTCGAAAGCCCCAAACCGGTGATGGAAGCGCCAACGCCCTGGTGGCAGCGCCTGCGGTCCGGTCTTTCCCGGTCGTCGACTTCACTCAGTCGTGGCCTGACGGATATTTTCACAAAACGCCGCCTTGATAGCGCAATGCTCGACGAGCTCGAGGACGTGTTGATCCAATCGGACCTTGGCGTCGCAACTGCGGAACGAATTCGAAAGGCGGTCGCCAGCGGCCGGTTTGACCGCGATATCGATCCGCAAGAGGTCAAGGAAGTTCTGGCGTCCGAGGTCGAAGCCATTCTCAAACCCGTTGCTCAGCCTCTTCTGATCGACAGCACGAAGTCGCCTTATGTCGTCCTTATTGTTGGCGTGAACGGGTCCGGCAAGACGACGACGATCGGCAAACTCGCTGCAAAGCTTGTGGGCGAAGGGCATAAGGTTGTCCTCGCCGCCGGTGATACCTTCAGAGCTGCTGCGCGCGAGCAGCTTCAGCTCTGGGGTGCCCGCGTCGGAGCCGAGGTGATTGCGCGCGAAAGTGGAACGGACGCCGCAGGGCTTGCATATGATGCAATCCAAAGCGCTCGCACCGGCGGCGCGAATGTGGTTTTGATGGACACCGCCGGGCGGTTACAAAACCGCGTGGAGCTGATGGACGAGCTTGAAAAAATCATCCGTGTGATGAAAAAAATCGACAGCTCTGCGCCGCATTCTGTTTTGCTTGTCCTGGACGCCACGGTAGGGCAAAACGCCATGAGTCAGGTTGAGACATTTCACCGGGTTGCTGGCGTCACCGGGCTTGTAATGACCAAGCTCGACGGCACAGCGCGCGGAGGCATTCTCGTCGCGGTTGCAGAACGGTTTGCGCTGCCCATCCATTTCATCGGCGTCGGCGAAACGACGGACGATCTCGAACCTTTTACCGCTCGTGATTTCGCGCGCGCCATCGCCGGACTTGAGCAAGACATCGGCTCGAACAAAGCAGACACACCATGAGCAATCTTGAAAACTCGCCGTCCGCTGCAGCAACAAGCTTACCGCAGCGGCAGAAGCAAAATCCGGCCCTTAAAATCGTTCTTGAGATGGGCCCGCTCGTCCTGTTTTTCATCTCGAACTGGAAATTCGGCATTGAAATCGCGACCGGGGTCTTGATGGTCAGCGTCGTGCTTTCCCTGATCGGGTCGTGGATCCTGACGAAACATGTCCCCATCATGCCGCTCGTCACGTGCATTGCGGTTTTGGTGTTTGGTTCATTGACACTGGTGTTTCACGACGACCTCTTCATCAAGCTGAAGCCGACGATCGTAAATTCGCTTTTCGGGATGACGCTTTTGGGGGCCTTGGCATTTGGCAAGCCGCTCTTGCCGGTCATCCTAGATAGCGTACTCCAGCTTACCGAGGAGGGTTGGAAAAAGCTCACGTTTCGTTGGGGCTTTTTCTTTTTCTTCCTCGCGATCATGAACGAAGCGGTCTGGCGCACCCAAACGACAGACTTCTGGGTCATGTTCAAAGCCTTCGGAACAATGCCGATCACCATCGTGTTTGCACTCGCGCAAGTGCCTTTGATCCTGAAACACGAGTTGAAGGGCGAAGCAGCGCAGAGCGCGCCCGATCACTTTTAGAAAACCATGACAATGGCTTGGCTTTGGGTCGCGATAGCTGGCGCTTTCGAAATTGGTTGGGCGCTGTGTCTTGTGGCCAGCGCAGGGCTCTCGAGATTTTGGCCGACTGTCGCCATGCTCGCGTGCATCGGCGCCAGCCTCGGCTCGATGTCCATCGCGCTCAAAGAGTTGCCGATGGGGACAGCCTACGCGGTTTGGACGGGGATCGGCGCAGCCGGCACTGCGATTGTCGGAATTCTGGCGTTCAATGAACCAGCCACAGCCGTTCGGCTTGCGTCCATCGGATTGATCATCGCCGGGATCGCCGGGCTGAAACTGTCAAGCTGACTGGAGCGGGCGATCGGGATCGAACCGACGACATACAGCTTGGGAAGCTGTCGTTCTACCACTGAACTACGCCCGCAACAGTCCGTATATACGTGCTCAGGGTCCGTCTGAGCAAGGGGCCGTTGCGCCGCGACAACCAGTCTCCGTGCGAAGTGTTTGACCCTCTACGGTCGCTTGGATAGCGTCTGGCAACGTTTTCAAAAGGATCGCCAGATGCCCGCCCATGTTCGTCAGTTTCCGTGCCTGTCCGACAATTACGGCGTCCTGATCCACGATCCGCAGACGGGCGCCACGGCAGCCATCGATGCGCCGGAAGCGGCTCCAATCCTGAAGCAG
>CAIZGQ010000845.1 GCA_903932565.1 uncultured Hyphomicrobiales bacterium | reverse complement strand
CGGGCGAAAGAGATGAGCGAGCGGCACGAGAGAAAAGGCACGCGGGGGTGGGGACGAGTTTGATGGAGGGGGGCGAGGGGCTCACATCGGAGTAGTTGGATTTGCGGCCGTTGAGGAAGTAGTTGGAGGTGTTGTTGATGTGGGCGGTGCGGGTCACCACAATCTCGCTGCCGGGGACCCTCTCGAAGCTGTCTCCCTCCTGAGAGAGGAAAGTGTGAGATGAGAGCGCACGGCGCACGGCTTATAAACGAGACGAGCAGAGAGGAGCCGAAGGGGGGGAAGTGCCCCATGCCAAGCCCGCGTGACGACACGAGAGCGGAGCTCACGGTCTTAATATTGATCCCTGGATGATAGCGATCTCCATTCCCGCACTAGTTGCTGGGACTCGTTTGGGTGTCTTTCTGTTTGGTCGAATGAGCGAGCGTATTTTCCGCTACGGAACACTAGCTTTGCTTGGCGTATCTGGATGTTTGCTAGCTATTTGAGATCGACAAGTCTGTTTACAAAGACCACTGAAGTGACACGGGAGTCGTGGTCGGCGGAATGGGATAATGCTGGCCAGCCCCCACGAAGTGATCCAGGTCTGATGTTAATTCATCGGCGGCCGTGACGCTATTGCTGGTGTGGCCGGCGAAGCTGGTCCTCATTGCGAAGGCGGCCACTGTAGAACCTCTGGCGCTGGCGACTGATAACCCAGAGATAAGTGCGGTCGAACCGTATTGCAGTAGTGGCGCCAGCGTTCGGTCATGATCTTAGCCTCCTTGAGCGTGTAGAAGATTTCGTTGTTCAGAAGTTCATCGCGCGGTTTCGAGTTGAAGCTCTCGCAATAGCCATTTTCCCATGGACTGTCGGGCGTGATGTAGGCGGTCTTGGCCCCGACAGCAGCAATCCAGTCCCGCAGTGCCCTTGCAATAAACTTAGGGCCGTTGTCTGACCGAACATGCACAGGAACACCGCGCAGGATGAACAGGTCCGAGAGAACGTCGATGACGTCCACGGCCTTCAATCTGCAGTTGACCCGGATTGCAATGCATTCGCGCGTGAACTCATCGATGACGTTAAGCATCCGGTACTTGCGACCATCATGCGTTCGATCCTCAACGAAGTCGTACGACCAGACGTGGTTGGGATACTCCGGACGGAGCCGAACGCACGATCCGTCGTTCAGCCAAAGACGCCGACGCTTGGGTTGCTTGTAGGGAACTTTCAGCCCCTCGCGTCGCCAGATTCGCTCAACCCGTTTGGCGTTTACCCGCCATCCGCGCGTCCACAACAAGGCTGTGATCCTGCGGTAAACATAGCGACCAAACTGGATGGCGCGCGCCGTGATGTCGGCAGTCGGGGCCATCTCATCATCGGGTCTTGTGGGCTTTTTGCGTTGCGTGGAAAGATGCTGAGGTTCAGCGCGGCCGCCGCGCGACCGAAATGCCGTTCGCGAGCCATGACGACGAACGCCGGAACATATCAAAGTACCCGACCGTCCATCCATTCAATAATTTCAACAATGTAGTCATTTTGCAACGCCGTTTCCGGGTGCGTTCAGCTGTCGAAAACAGCAATAGAGTCCGGTTCCAGCAAGGGTGTCCG
The DNA here is from genome assembly GCA_903932565.1 of uncultured Hyphomicrobiales bacterium. Taxonomy (GTDB): domain Bacteria; phylum Pseudomonadota; class Alphaproteobacteria; order Rhizobiales; family Beijerinckiaceae; genus Terripilifer. Next base: position 2,994 of record CAIZGQ010000845.1, on the reverse strand, counting down.
CGCAAAACGAAAAGTGGGCGGTTACTGTGGCACGACCGATGGGAAGTGCGCGTCTTCCGCCAAAGACAGGGGATGAGCGAGGCGGAATGGAACACGCAATTTGTTGGGCCTGTGCGCCCTGCCGGGCGCTCTTTAGGAAACCGGAATGGTGGCGGGAGCAAGTTTTTGAAATGCGGGCTGCTCCGCGGGGAAGAAACCGCAATACTGTCCAAGACCAAGCAAGAACATCCACGCACGCTGCGCAATCAGCTCGTATACTTAACAAAAACCATAATTCGCCTTTCGCGCCTCTATTGGGCGGGTAAATTCAAACCGTGCTTAAGATCAAACCTTCTCGTCAAAATACCGGACAGCAGTGATCGCAGCATTTGAGGGCATTGGCACGGGCGCGGTAGCCTAGGACCGAATTTTCAACCCTTCAGAAAAGGAAAATCACATGAGCCTCAAAGACGCCAACCCTGTAAGTAAAACCAAGCCCAAACGGGTTGCCATTGTTCTCTCTAACCCCGCCATCTCGCCAACCACCGGCTGGCCGGTTGGCTTTTGGTGGAGCGAGTTGAGCCACCCCTACCTCGCGTTCCATGATCGCGGCTATGAGGTCGAAGTTTTCAGCTACAAGGGCGGCAAGGTCGAACCGGATTCGATGAGCGATCCCAACGATCAGACGGGCTACTCTTCCGATGACCTGATCACCCAGGGCTTTATCCATACCCCGGCGTTGCTCGGTCTGTTGACCGATACCCAACCGGTCTCGGCGATCAATATCGCTCACTTCGACGCAATCGTCGTGGCCGGTGGTCAGGCCCCGATGGCTACCATGCAAAACGCGACCGATCTGCATGCCTTGTTCGTCGCCTTCTACGAAGCCGGCAAGATCGCGTGCTGCCTCTGCCACGGCTCATCCATCTTGCGGTACGCCAAGCTGAGCACCGGCGAATACCTCGTCAAGGGCAAGACGGTCACCGGTTTCGCCAACGTCGAAGAGGACTTCGCCGACAAGGCGGTCTGGGACCTCGGCCTACTCAGCCGCGACAAGCACGTCATGCCCTGGCGCATCGAGGACGAACTAAAGGAGCTCGGCGCCAACTACGTCCAGGCCGGCCTCTGGCGGGGATTCGCAGTGCGGGACGGCAATCTGGTTACCGGCCAGCAGAACTTCTCGGGCGCCGAGACAGCAGAAATGGTGATCCAGGCCATGGGGCAGTGACGTGAAAATCGGCGTTCTTGGAACTGGCAGCGTCGCCCATGCGATCGCCTCCCACTGGGTCCGGACAGGGCATGATGTTCTGTTTGGCAGCCGAGAAGGGGTGGCGCCCCACGCGGAGTTTCCGGCCGGCAGCCGCTTTGGCAGGCTTGAGGACGCCGCACGTCACGGGGACGCCGTACTCCTCGCCATACCTGCAAACGCAATGCAGGCGACGATCTCCACGCTGTCTGGGGTGTTGGCGGGAAAAGTTCTGCTCGATTGCTCGAACGGCTTGAGCCCTGTCGATCACCATCTGGACCTTCCCGATATCTCTCGCGCCGAGGAGATCGCGCATTGGGCCCCTCAATCTCGGGTGGTGAAGATATTCAACACGTGCGGCTTTGAAACGCTCGCTGATCCGCACTACGGCGAGGATGTCGCCACCATGTTCTACGCAACCGACAACTACAACGCGCGCGCGCTTGCCCACTGTCTGGCGGCCGAATGCGGTTTCGAACCGATCTATGTCGGTCCACTGACGGCGGCCAGGGATTTGGAACGGCTGACGCGGTTCTGGGGAAAGCTCGCCTTCGGACAAAAGCTCGGCCGCAACATCGCCTTCAGGCTGCTGAGGCGTTCCTGATGGACGCCATACCTCAGTCGCCGCCAGGGCTGCCGCCGCATGACGCGGCTCCGGTGGAACCCGTGCCCAGCCGGATTGTGGCTCCGTGGCCGACTGAAACGTTCATCGAAAACCTCATCGCCTTGCAATCTGGCGCCGGGATCGTTTCGATCTTGCGCAAGGCGCAGCTCGACAAAGTGTCCCCTAGCCGGCCGGGACAATATTGTGCGTCAATTCGATAAGCCGCCGGCGCGTTTAGCCTAGGTGGATGTCGACCTGTATGTCGCGCTCGGCGAGTCCGGGGATTGGGCGCCGAGCCTTTGGCGCATCGATCCAGAGACCGGATTCGGCGATATTCATGTCGAACGTGGCGACATGAACTTTGCCAACAGGTGACTCACCCGGATCGGCTCCAAGATGACCGCGCGGGGCGCACAACCGACTGGCACGATTATAATCGAAATGGACGGGAGATACCCATCAAATCTCTGACGACCATCGTGCCATTGTCGATGACGGCGCTCACCCCGAGTCACAAAGGACAGGATGTGGTTGTCTGTCGCGGCTGCACTTACCTCAGCGGGAACCGTGTTGAGCAGGCATGCGGCCACGCCCCCACCAAGCCCTAGCAACGTGGGAGCGCCCGGAAGGCCCCAATCGTCGGGCATCCTCTGCGCCAATTCGTAGGCCGAAACTCGCCTCACCGCCGCCGCTCCCGACGATATGCCGCCGGCGTCGTGCCCACCTCGCGACGGAATAGCCGCGCGAGATAGCTCGGATCGTCATAACCGACTTGTGCAGCAACTTCTCTGATCGGCAAGTCCGTAGCCTCGAGAAGCTCACGCGCCTTCATAACTCTAAGGTTTACAAGATACTGGTGCGGCGGAGTGCCGGTCGATGCTTTGAACGCGCGCGCGAAGTGGTAGGGAGACAGCCCTACGCTCGTGGCAAGGTCGGCTAGGGCTGGATCTTCGGCAAGATCGCCGACAAGAAACTCTTGGGCGCGTTTGAGTTGCCAGGGCGCCAGCTGCCTTGTCAGCGATGACGCGTTCGCCCTTTTGATCACCGTCAAATTCGACCAGCATCGTATCAGGCGGATACCAACATCAACGCTCAGTACCTCGATCCGTAATCGGCAAAGCGAAGCGGCCTCGCGCATCTCTGAAACCACGTCGTAGCTGATCCG
>CAIZGQ010000844.1 GCA_903932565.1 uncultured Hyphomicrobiales bacterium | reverse complement strand
TGGTCTTGTCCTGTGCTGCGATGGCGCTGGCGAGGTCCTTGGGGGGCAAGACGCCCAGAATGGCCAGTGCCACCTTGGATCCAACCCCCTGCACGCCCTTCAGCAGGCGAAACCAGTCACGTTCGGAATTGGTCGTGAAACCAAAAAGCCGGATCGCATCTTCGCGCACCTGCGTCTCAATCGAGATCGAGGCCGATTCGCCGACACGCGGGAGGTTCTGCAACGTCAGCGATGAGCATTGCACGACATAGCCGACGCCCTGCACGTCGATGATGACAAAATCATCGCCGAAGGAATCAATGGTGCCGCGCAGCTTGCCGATCATGGTGCGTTTCTCGTCATGGCGCGATCCGCCGGGATGTTGCTTTGGCAGGTTTGGCGACAGGCACAGCCAGCGCCTTCAGCCGCGCCCGGGATTCGCGATGCTGGGCATGGCAAATGGCAACCGCGAGCGCATCCGCCGCATCGGGCGTCGCCGCATCGCTTTTGGGCAGCAGCACACGAACCATCATGGCGATCTGGGCCTTCTCTGCATGACCGGCGCCAACAACCGTCTTCTTGATGAGGTTTGCTGCATATTCGCCCACCGGCAACCCGGCGCGCGCTGGCGCGAGCATGGCGATACCGCGCGCCTGGCCCAGCTTGAGGGCCGATTGTGGATCGCGATTGATGAAGGTCTCCTCCACAGCGGCCTCATGCGGGCCGTGCGTCTGGATGACGTCCATCAGGCCGTCGTGCAATTGGCAAAGCCTCTCGGCGAGTTCGCTGCTGGGCTTGGAGACAATGGTGCCGCAGGCCACAAACATGAGGCGTGACCCATCCGAATCAACAATGCCCCAGCCCATGTTGCGGAGGCCGGGGTCAATTCCAAGAATGCGAATCGGCAATCGTGACATCTCTCCTGATTAACAGGCATCGCGAGGATGACCCAACAGCGCCGGTGCGATCCGATTAATATCTGCCTTCAATTTTAAGTTGAACGCCCGCGCTTGTGGGCTAAACCGGGCAACGAACCGCACCTGCGTGCGTCGGCAGGTCGGTGGTTTACAATCGAGAAATATGGGATTGCGAGCAACATGGGATTGAACGAGACATCGTTTCTCGCCAGCCTGACAGTCGTCATCGCATCGCCCCTGACCTGGATCATGGTTGGTGTCGCGCTGATCAGCGGCCTGACGCGCGGCTTTTCCGGCTTTGGCGGCGCGTTGATCTTTGTTCCCATCGCGGGTGCGATTCTGGGACCGCGCATCGCGGTGCCCATGTTCTTTGTGATGGATCTGTTCACCGCTTCGCCCTGGGCTCTGCGCAAGTTGCCCGAATGCGACCTGAAAGCGATGGCGCCGATTTTCATCGGGACGCTTCTCTTTTTGCCGTTGGGGGCTTTGGCACTTGGGGCCTTTGATCCCCTCATTTTACGGTGGGGGACTGCGATCCCTGTAGCAGCGATGCTGGGTTTTCTGGTGACGGGCTGGCGCTATCCAGGCACGCCCTCCATCCCGGTGTCTGTTGGCGTGGGGGGAACCGCTGGCTTTCTTTATGGGTCCACTGGCATTCCTGGGCCCATCATTATCGCCTATTGGCTGGCAAGTCCTGTGGCCGCCAGCGTCATCCGCACGAACATCATGGTATATTATGCCAGTAGTTCGCTCTTCACCAATTTGGTCTTCTGGCTGAAGGGCCTGCTGAGCTGGTATATCGTCGCCAACGTGCTTGTCTTTGCGCCCACTTACGCATTGGGGCTTGCTGGCGGATCCTGGTTCTTCAAGCGCACCAGCGAGCGCTCGTATCGAAATTTGGCGCTGCTGATGATTGCGATTTCGACCTTGATCAGCCTGCCGATCTTTGACGGCTATTTCAGAAAATAAGCTTTGTCCTTAAGGCGAGCGCATCACCGGGATCAGGCTGACACGCGCTGTGCAACGGAGACAAAGGGCTGGGCCGCATCCGGATCGGCTTCGCCATTCACGAGCGCAATCAGGCGCGGCGATGCCTTAAATGTCAGCACCCGACGGGCCGTAATCGGAAATTCCTCACGCGTGCGAGGATTGCGGCCAACACGCGCCGTCTTTGCGCGCACGCTGAACGAGCCAAAGCCGCGCAGCTTCACAGCCTCACCACCTTCGAGCGCAGAACAAATTTCTTCCAATGAAATCTCGACAATTTCACGGGCCTGCGCCCGCGACAGACCATGGCAGCATTCGTAGACCGCTTCGAGGAGGTCCGCGCGCGTTACTGTTTTACCTGCCATCTGACTGTCCCCCGACCCAAATGTGCCTTCACGAACACACGAATTTGACTGCCCAATTTACACGCAGCTCAGCCAAGGAGAGGCGTAAGCCGTTGCTAGTCCTATATTTCTTAGCAGTTTTCTGACAGCGCGAGGAAAATCAACTGCCTCCCGCACAATCTGAAAACATTGCGCGAAGGTGAGTTGTATTTTCGCAACAGACATTGCTGTTCGTCGAGATCCTCGCGACAGGCTTATACAGAGCCCGCCTGCTGTGTCCACAATTGCCACGGCCGGTCGACTGTTTTCATGTTAACCGCATCGGCAAGCGCACCTTCTTCCGCATCGAGGGCTGCGATGGGCCCGCCAAGTGTCGTGGCCTGCAACTGCAGCCGGGCGTTGTTTTCTGTCATCACGGCACGAAACACAGCCGACTTCAGCGTTGGGCCAACCGCGACGCTGCCGTGCGCGCGCATCAAAACAACGCTCTTATCTGCAAGGACTTTTGCCAGTGCGATGCCCTTGGGATTATTGCCAACAAGCATGTCCGTTTTGCCAAATTCATCGGCAATGTTGAACACCGGGACACCGGCCGCGATGAAGGCCGCGTTGTGATACATGGCGAGCATGGGTGTCTGTGTCAGGCCAAACGGGATCACGGATGGCGAGTGGGAATGCACAATCGCCATGACGTCCGGCCGCGCGCGATAAATTTGTCCATGAATGAACCGTTCCAGAAACACGCTGCGTCCCTGCAGATCGCACGGGTTTGACTCGAGATCGAGCTCCAGAATGTCGTCCGCGGTGACAAGCGCTGGCGCGATCGAGCGTGCCATCAAATAACGATCGCCCGCGTTCGGGTGCCGCATCGAGATATGGCCGAAGGCATCAAACACACCGCGCTGGGCAAGAATGCGGCTCGCCAGAGCCAGTTCTTCCAGTTGCGCCCGGTCCAATGGACCTGCCGAATGCGGTGTGGCGGGCGAACCTGATGCGCCGCCCGCATTTGATTGCAGCGCGTGGGCAAAGAACGAGCCGCCAGCGCAACATCCACATCGCCAGATCGCCATGCTCATCTCCCATCGGGTTCAACTGAATCGACGTGCTTTGTAGCACCGCATCTGCCGTCTGCAACGTGTGTGAGCGCGCCGACATCTTGTCCGGGCTCCCGGGCCGGTCTAGAGCTTGCCGCGCAACACTCAGGAGATCCCAGATGGCACTTCCCTTGTCCAAAACATGCATTCCCGTCTGGCTCCAGCTGCTTGGCAGCCTCGATGCGATGCTGGATAACGCCGCCGCCCATGCCACTGCCAAGAAGATCAACCCGGATGCGCTGCTTCAGGCGCGGCTTTACCCGGATATGTTCCCGCTCTTGAAGCAGGTTCAGCTCGTCAGTGATTTTGCCAAGGGCCCGGCAACGCGCTTGGCGGGTATCGAGCCGCCCAAGTGGGCTGACGACGAGAAGACTTTTGATGATCTGAAAAACCGCATCAGCCGCACGGTTCACCTCCTGCATGGGATCGATCTGGCTGCCATCGACGCTGGCGAGACGCGCGACATTTATTTCAACGTCGGTCCCATGGCGAAGGTCATGAAGGGCACGGATTATTTGCAGCATTTTGCCCTGCCGAACTTCTATTTTCACCATGTGACGTCCTACGCGATCCTGCGCCACAACGGCGTCGAAGTCGGCAAGCGCGATTTCATGGGCAACATCCCCGGCTTCTGAAAGCCGACACAGTTTGAACGGAGCGAAACAGAGTGACGATCAAGCGTATTGAAGTTGGCGCGCGGATGAGCAAGGCCGTCGTCCACGGCAACACAGTCTACCTCGCAGGTCAGGTGGCGGACGTCGCCAAGGACGGCACCGTGCCGGAGCAGACCAAGGAAATTCTTGGCATCATCGACGCGCTACTGGCGGCTGCTGGCAGCGACAAGACGAAGATCCTCTCCGCCAATATCTGGCTTGCCGATATGGGGACGTTCTCGCAGATGAACAGCGAGTGGGACAAATGGGTTCCGGCTGGCCATACGCCGGCGCGCGCCACCGTTGAAGCCAAGTTGGCTGCGCCCAATTACAAGGTCGAGATTGCCGTGATCGCTGCGATCTAATATTTTCTCTCGTCCGTTGCGCGCCGCGTGACGGACGAGATTTTAGAGAGCGCCCGAGCCGTTGAGCATGTTCTCCGGGTCCCAGGCGTAGGCCATCGTTTCAAAGCGCATGCCCAAGCCGTCAAACAGCACGACGCGGCCAACCAGCCCATCACCAAAGCCAATAATTTCGCGCAGCACTTCGAGCGCCATCATGGTTCCCAGAATGCCGGTGAGCGCACCAAGCACGCCGGCCTCCGAGCACGCTGGAACGGCACCGGCTGGTGGCGCTTCTGGAAACAGGCAGCGATAGGTCGGGTTGGGCGTGCCGTGGGCATCTTTTTCAAACGGGCGCAGCGTTGTCAGGGATCCATCGAAGGCCCCGACAGCCGCGCTGACCAGTGGCCGCGCCTCGTGAAAGCAGGCATCGGAGACGGCATAACGCGTCTCGAAATTGTCGGACCCGTCGGCGACCACGTCCCAGCCCGCAACGATGGCGCGCGCATTTTTCGAGGAAAGCCGTGTGTTGATTGCGGTGATTTTCACATGCGGGTTGAGGCGCGCGACCGCATCGTGGGCGGAGTCGGTTTTAAGGCGACCAAGATCGGGCGTCCCGTGCAAGACCTGACGTTGCAGGTTTGAAAGCGAGACATGATCGTCGTCAACAATGCCAATTTCGCCAACGCCCGCAGCGGCCAGATATTGGATGAGCGGCGAGCCGAGGCCGCCCGCGCCGATGACGAGAACGCGCGCGGCCATGAGTTTGGCCTGGCCCTCGCCACCCACATGCCGCAGCACGATGTGGCGGGCGTAGCGTTCAAGTTCGTCGCGAGACAGGGCCATAGTGGGAACCTAATGCGCTTCCCGCCAAAACAAAACTCGAAACGAAACGTGCTGACCTTGATCTGGCCGCTGGTCGCATAGCCTGCAAGAGGCTAAACCCATTTGGAATTTGATCCGATTTTCAACTGCGCCAGGAGCCAGCAGCATGACGTCGAAGCTTGACCAGTTGAAGACCATGACCACGATCGTGGCCGACACAGGCGATATGGAAGCCATCGGCGCGTTCAAGCCAACCGATTGCACTACCAACCCGACCCTGATCCTCAAGGCGGCGCAAATGCCCGCTTACCAGCATCTCGTGGACGAGGCTGTCGAGTGGGGGCGTTCGCACAATGCTGTGGCCAGCGCCGTGACGGATCGGCTGGCGGTCAATTTTGGCTCGGCTCTGGCCAAGATCGTGCCGGGGAGGGTCTCAACCGAAATCGATGCGGATTTGTCGTTCGACACTGAGGCGTCTGTCGCCAAGGCGCGTCACCTGATTGCCGAATATGCCGCGCGCGGGATCGGGCGCGACCGCATCCTCATCAAGCTCGCCACCACGTGGGAGGGCATCCGCGCTGCCGAAATTCTGCAGCGCGAGGGCATCGACTGCAACATGACGCTGGTGTTCTCGCTGGCGCAGGCGGCCGCCTTTGCTGAGGCGAACGCGGTCCTCATCTCACCATTCGTGGGTCGAATTCTGGATTGGTTCAAGAAACACGAAGGCAAGGACTACACCGCGCAGACGGATCCCGGCGTGC
>CAIZGQ010000843.1 GCA_903932565.1 uncultured Hyphomicrobiales bacterium | reverse complement strand
GGGGCGGTTGGGCGTCAGGTTGATCTCGATGACGGGCGCGTCCAGATGCGCCCATTGCGCATAGCCAGTGCCGACCGGCGCGTCGGCTGGCAGTTCAATGATGCCGTCGTGATCATTCGACAATTCAAGTTCAGCCGCTGAACACAGCATGCCGTTGGATTCGACACCGCGAATGACACCCTTTGACAGCGTGATTTTCTTCGCTGGAATGTAGGTGCCAACTGGCGAGAAGACGGATTTCAAACCGGTGCGCGCATTGGGTGCGCCGCAGACAACCTGGACGGGCGCGCCCGAGCCATCGTTGACCATGCAGACGCGCAGGCGGTCGGCATTGGGATGCTGTTTGGCTTCCAATATCTCGGCAATGACAAAGGGTTTCAGCCGGTCAGCCGGATTGTCGACATGTTCGACTTCAAGCCCGATGCGGGTGAGCGTGTCGACGATCTCGGTCAACGAAGCCTCGGTGTCGAGATGGTCCTTGAGCCAGGCGAGTGTGAATTTCATCGGTCTTTTCGTTTTGTCCGGCCCTTTGAAACGGGCTTGGTGTCAAGGAGCGGAAGGATTTCGGGCACCGGGTGCCTTCTGGCCCCGCAGAATGCTTGCGATGCTGATGTCTTCGTCGATCTCGGGCCAGTGAAGTCCCATCGGCATGAATTCAACCTTATTGCGAGCGGCGGCCGATGCATTCAGGAGGCGAGGGTACCACCATAGCGGCGCACACAGTGTGCGGCCGTCCGCGAGCGTGACGTTTAGTGCGTCAGAGTGGCATTGAGCAGAAACCGGGCGACTATCTTCGATCTCAATTTGCAAAATTATCACCCGCTCAACCCACCAGCCAGCGTCGGGAAATCCAGCGGCCGGAAGCCGTAATGCGAGAGCCAGCGCACATCGGCCTCGAAGAAGGGGCGCAGGTCCGGCATGCCGTATTTCAGCATGGCGATGCGGTCGATCCCCATGCCCCAGGCAAAGCCCTGGTACACATCCGGATCAAGGCCGCAGGCGCGCAGCACATTGGAATGCACCATGCCGCAGCCCAGAATTTCGAGCCAATCGTCGCCCTCGCCAAAGCGAATATCGCCGCCCGAGCGCCTGCACTGGATATCGACTTCCATCGACGGTTCCGTGAAGGGGAAGAACGACGGACGAAACCGCATCTTCACATTCGGCACTTCAAAGAAGGCCTTGCAGAATTCCTCCAGAATCCATTTCAGGTGGCCCATGTGGGCGGACTTGTCGATGACCAGCCCTTCCACCTGATGGAACATCGGCGTGTGCGTCTGGTCCGAGTCGCAACGATACGTGCGGCCGGGGCAGATGATGCGGATGGGGGGCTGTTGGGTGAGCATGGTGCGCACCTGCACGGGGCTGGTGTGCGTGCGCAGCAGCTTGCGTTTGCCGTCCTCACCGGGGTTGAAGAAGAACGTGTCGTGCATCTCGCGCGCGGGATGCCCCTCGGGAAAATTCAGTTTGGTAAAATTGTAATCGTCGGTTTCGACGTCCGGCCCTTCGGCGATGGAAAAGCCAAGGTCGGCAAAGATCGCTGTCAGTTCATCCATCACCTGGGCAATGGGGTGGATGCGGCCCTTGTCGAGATTGGCGTCGCGCAGCGGCAGCGTGACATCGACTGTCTCTGCCGCGAGGCGGGCGGACAAAGCCGCATCACGCAACACGACGCGGCGGGCATTGAGCGCTTCGCTCACCGCGTCTTTCAGCACGTTGATGCGGGCACCCTCGGTCCGGCGCTCGTCCGGCGACAT
>CAIZGQ010000842.1 GCA_903932565.1 uncultured Hyphomicrobiales bacterium | reverse complement strand
GCCACCGCATCAAACGTCACGCAGAAGGTGGCCAGCAGATCAAGTTGCGCCCGATCGTAGACGATAGCGCACGGGTTCATGGGATTGTTGAACAACACCGCCGCTGTTTTGGATGAAAAGGCTGCTTCAAGATCAGCCTTCGAAAATGTCCAGTGCGGCGGCTTCAAAGTGACGAATTTCGGCACGCCCCCCGCCTGCAGGACAAGCGGCAGATAAGCATCATACGTTGGCTGGAACAGCACCACTTCGTCGCCCGGCTTGACGCAGGCAAAGATTGCTGCGGCGAGCGCTTCTGTGGCCCCCGAGGTCACCAGTGTTTCGCGCTCGGCGTCGATCGTCAGGTTCTGAAAGCGGCCGTAATGCGCTGCAATGGCCGAGCGCAACTCCGGCAACCCCATCATCGAAGGATATTGATTGTACCCGTTGATGGAGGCATCTGCGGCTTTCGTTCTCACATCCGCAGGGCCGGGATCATCCGGAAAACCCTGTCCAAGGTTGATCGCGCCCTTGGACCGCGCCAGGCTCGACATCACTTCGAAGACGGTGGTGGGCAGATCAGCGTAGAGTGGGTTCATGGACACGATCGGACGGCTTGAGGAGTCGCGTGGACTTTGAGATAGCACGAGGCGCAACCGGCTCAAATTGGGATGGATCTGGCATGGCAGACAGCACGACCTTGACCGGCACGACACTCCTTCTGGGTGGCGCACGCTCCGGCAAAAGCCGTCTTGCGGTCAGCATGGCCAGCCAATCGGGTCTTGCGCCCATCATGCTGGCAACCGCGACTGCAGGCGATGCGGAAATGGCGGAGCGGATCGCCCGCCACAGGGCCGAGCGCGACGCCCGCTGGGAGACATTTGAGGTTGCGCTCGATCTGCCCCAAAGGCTCGCGGATCTCGCAAGCCCGCAGCGTTTCGTGGTGGTCGACTGCGTGTCGTTCTGGCTCGCAAACCTGTTGTTTGCGAACGAGGACGCCGACGCTGCAGCATCACACCTTGCCGCGCGCATCGCTGATCTCAAGGGGCCTGTGGCGTTTGTCTCCAACGAGGTCGGCTCAGGAATCGTGCCTGACAATGAGCTCGCGCGGCGCTTTCGTGATGTGCAGGGCCGCGCCAACCAGATGCTCGCTGCTGCCGCACAGCAGGTGGTGCTGGTGGTGGCGGGCCTTCCCCTCAAACTGAAAGGCTGAGCCTTAGCGCATGACTTTCTCATGGATCTGTGTGGCCAGCGTGTCGATCAGCGCGGGCGTCGCCGGGCCCTCACACAGATTGAGACGATCCGGCACCACGAGGCGGCGCGCCCTTGGCCAAATTTGCTGAAGCGCTGGATGCTGCAGGAACGCCTGCCCCTGATCTTCAGCGCCTGTCTCACTGCCACCATCCGCATCAGACACGATGAGATAATCTGGATGCGCGGCAACAAGCGCCTCCAAACTGACAAAGCCTGCGCCCTGCAAGCCTATCTTTGTTGCCGCGTCGCCCAATCCCGCATCTGCCACGATGGCCCCTGTGAGGCCAGCATGAAACACATAGCCACGCCGATGCAAGGACAGCGCTGTTGGCGCTGAGCCTTTCTTTGAGACGAGATTGCGAGCCCGGCCACGTGCCGCCTCGATCTGTGCAATGAGACCATCGGCGCGTTCGGGATGACCAAGCCTGGTTGCAAGCTGGCGAAGAGAGGCTTCGCCGGTGTCAAAATCACTCCACGGTGACACGATTTCAAACGGCACGTTTCGCGCTGCAAGAAGTGCCCGCGTCATGCGGCTATCATAAGGGCCCGTCAGTACGAGATCCGCGTCGAGACGAACAATATCTTCGCCCGAGCCACGGTTGCGTGGATAAGATGTTGCGGCATCTGCGAGATAAGACAGTTGAACATCAGTTGCGAGCGGCGAGAGCGAGGCGATCTGATCAGGATCGGCAAAGGCAAGGAGAAGCTGATCTGCGCACAGATTGGCGGAGACAATGCGATGCGGCACGATGCTATGCGCCGGGTCGGCTGCCAAAACCACGCCCGAGCCGAGCACTGTGCAAATCAGACAAACTAAAAACTGAGCCGGCTTGACCAATGCAGTTCTGCTCCGTTGCAACGCGGCACAGACCGCGTTCTCTCCACCGCAAGTTGAAGGTTGCTTTTCAAAATAGCGGTTGCAGCGCTGCGCGCCAGCCCATAGGTTCGTTTTTGACGACGGTGCCCCCGCGGAAACAAAGGGGTGAAACGGGAATGCGGTACGGATGCCTTTGGGCATCCCACGCCGCAGCTGCCCCCGCAACTGTGAGTGGAGAGCCGCTCTCGCGCGATGTCACTGAAGGCTTGAGCCTTTGGGAAGACGGAAGAGTGAGGCTACGACCCACGAGCCAGGAGACCGGCCGACGTCTTGTGCAACCCTGGCGCCGTCGGTGGGACGGCTGGAGGTCCTATGGTCCTGTCATTCACAGGTCGCGCCCGATATTCGGGCCGCGGCTCCCTATCGCTTATCCTGATCCATCTCCCTTTTGCCGCCTCGTGTTTGACATTGGCGTCACTGACGTCGCCTGCAGCGGCGCAGACGCCAGCCCTGCCGGACCTGGTGATCACCGCAACGCGCACGGCGCTGGAGCCCGCACGCGCGGGAAGTTCCATCACCATCATCAAGAGCGAAGAGATTGCCAAAACCGGCTCGTCCGGCGTCGTGGATGTGCTGCGCGGTCTTGCGGGTCTGGATATTCAACAGACCGGCGGTGTTGGCGCATCGACGTCCGTCTCCCTGCGGGGCGCTTACGACGGGCAAACGCTTGTGATGATCGATGGCATCCGCATCGGAGATCCAAGTTCGACGGCTGGACAAGCTGACCTTGGCCAGATCACAACAAATGATATCGCGCGTATTGAAGTGCTGCGCGGCCCCCAGTCGGCCCTTTATGGATCTGACGCACTGGGCGGTGTCATCAACATCATCACGAAAACCGGCAAGCGCGAAACAAAACGCGAGGTGCTGCTGGAAGCTGGGAGCTACGGCACCCTTCATTCCCGCGGATCCATCTCGGGTGGTGATGACAAGCTGTCTTACGCATTTTCAATTGATGCCCTCCACAGCGACGGATTTGCGCGGTTTGGCTATCGGATTGATCGGCCCATCGTTTTGAACTTCGGCGCACTCCCGTTGCCGCCCTTGCCGCGAACAGATCCTGTCGATCGCGGTGGTGTAACCGGCCGCGTCACATATGCGGTGAATGAAGATCTGCGCATCGACACCGGGATCGCCGCCTATGGCGATTGGCTGCGACTGGTCAATCCGGGCGCAACGATGGCGCCAAGCGTGTTTGATTCCTACAATCAGGGACGTAGCACGTTGCTACAGGCGCACACGCGCATCACGCTCGACAGTTTTGATGGCAAGCTTCGCAACACAGTGACGCTGTTTGGCACACTGTCGGACAATGCAACACGTGAGCGCGAACTTTGTTTCGATGCGTCATTCCTGCAGTTTGATTGTCGGCAGACGTTTCGCGGATCGCGCGTGGGGGCGGAATATCAGGGCGATCTCAAGCTTGGAACCTTTGGTCTTCTGACATTTGGCGTCTCGGATCAGGTGGAAACGGCGCGGACCACCCAGAACCCGGACCCGCAGGATGGGTCGTTTGTGCCAGTCAACGCGCACCAGACCACACAGGCGGCCTTCATCCAGCACCAGATCACGTTGTGGAATCGGCTCGATCTTTCACTTGGTGGACGAGTTGATTCGGTGATCGGTGGCAAGACGTTTTCGACGTACCGCGCAACTGCTGCTTATCGCATCGAGGAGACAGGCACCAAGTTTCACGCCAGTGTCGGCACCGGGGCTCGGACGCCATCGTTGTTTCAGCGCTTCAGCCAGTACGGCACTGCAGCCCTGCTGCCGGAGCAAAATGTCGGTTACGATGCGGGTGTTGATCAAAAACTGTTTGATGGACGCCTGACATTGGGTGCCACGGCCTTCTTCAATAAATTTCAAAATCTGATCGGCTTTGCCAATGTGCCCAGCTGTACACCGGGACAGCAGATCCAGGGCGGATGTTATTACAACGTCAATCGCGCACTCACAAAGGGTGTCGAACTGTCGGGTGATGCCATCATCGTGCCGGATGCCTGGAAGGCGCGCGCAACTTACACCTACATGATCGCACGACAGCTTGAGCCCGGCTCTGATTTGCCCCGTCGCCCGCGCAACAAGGCCAGCGCCGCTCTTATCTTTTCCGGCGTGCCGAACCTCGAACTGGAAGCCCGTGCAACTTATGTGGGACGCCGCACCGACTTTGATTTCTACACGGCAAACGGCGTAACAGCCAAAGTGCAGCTCGCGCCCTATACAAAGATTGATGCCTTTGCATCCTATAAGGTGAACGACACCACGAGCGTCTTTGCGCGGATCGAGAACCTGACGGATGTGCGCTACGAGGATGTGCTGGATTATGGTACGGCAGGGCGCGCATTTTATGCTGGCCTGAAAGTCAGCTGGTGATTTGGTGATTTTCAATTGAGCCCATGCTGACCCAACACACGTCACACACAGACATTCGACTTAAGGCTGCGTTGTCAGCCTTGCTTGCATGTCTCTGCGTGGCCTCCTTGGCGACGGGCCCGGCACATCTGTCGATTGCAGAGCTCGTGCAGGGCCTCCTGCAGGGCGAGGGCGTGGCGGGAATCATCATTCGTGATATTCGGCTGCCACGCCTGCTCCTTTCACTGGGGGTTGGTGCAAGTCTCGGGTTGTGTGGCGCAGCCCTTCAGGGCCTGTTGCGAAATCCGCTTGCAGAACCAGCCATTTTCGGTGCGCCGCAAGCGGCGGCCTTTGGTGCTGTCGCAACCCTGTATTCCGGCCTTGCCAATGCCGTCTCCTGGGCTTTGCCGGCTGCTGCAATTCTGGGTGCAGCCCTGTCTGTCGCACTCGTTCTTGTGGCTGCCGGACGTCGCGCCGGAATCATCACGCTGATCCTTGCGGGCCTTGCGGTGGGATCCCTCGCGGGCGCAGCCATTTCACTCGCCATCAATCTGTCCGCCAATCCTTTCGCCGTGACGGAAATTATCTTTTGGTTGATGGGCTCGTTTGAAGACCGCTCCATGCAGCATGTGGCGCTTGCAGCGCCCTGTCTCATGATCAGCAGCCTTATACTGTTGCGCTGCGGACCCTCACTGCGACTGCTGACATTGGGAGACGACACCGCGCGAAGTCTCGGCCTCAACGTCACGCATCTGCGCCTTTGGATTGTCACGGCCGTTGCCATTGGCGTTGGCGGCGGGGTCGCGGTATCAGGTGCCATTGGCTTTGTTGGGCTCATTGCACCGCATCTCATGCGCCCGCTCGTCGGCGGTGATCCACAGCGCGTGTTGGTTCCTTCAAGCCTTGCGGCGGCCGCCTTGCTGACTGCAGCAGACATCGGCGTACGGCTCATTCCTGCGACAAGCGAAATCAAGATCGGCGTTGTGACATCGCTCATCGGCGTGCCGCTGTTTCTGTGGCTTGTATGGACGCGGCGCGGCCTGTTTTCGACGAGCGATGCGCCATGACAGATGTCATCGATCTCGACCTGAAACGCGTCGCCTTCGGCAACCGCGCGATTCTTCATCCGCTCTCGCTGCACGTGCGGCCGGGCGAACTTGTTGCGTTGATTGGACCCAATGGGGCTGGCAAGACAACGTTGCTGCGCAGCATCGCGGGACTCGTACCCTGGCAGGGACGTTTGCGCATCCAGGGGGAGGATGCCGCAAAATTTAGCGCCGCCCGTCGTGCGCAATGCATCGCGTATCTCGAACAAAACGGCAGCATCCATTGGCCGCTTTTGGTGCGTGATATTGTGAGTCTGGGCCGACTGCCATTTGCAAATCGGGGCGCAGCGCTGTCGGTGCAGGACCGCGAGCACGTGGATCGCATTTTAGAAACCTGCTGCCTCGAACATCTCAGTGAACGGCCCGCCACCGAACTCTCCGGTGGCGAGCGTGCACGTGTGCTGCTGGCACGTGCCTTGGCAGTTGACGCTCCCCTGCTGTTGGCGGACGAACCTGTGTCAGCGCTTGATCCAGCCCTGCAGATCGCCACCATGCAAATTCTGAAAGATCAGGCGGATGCAGGCCGCGCGGTGATTGTGGTGATGCATGATCTGGGCTTGGCGCTGCGCTTTGCATCGCGCTTTGTTGCCATGTCGCAAGGACACATTCGGGCCGATGGGCCACCCGACAGCCTGCTGGCATCGGGGGCACTCGACCACATCTTCGGTATCCGTTTTCTGCGCGCGCAATCGGACGGTATCGAACTTCTGGCCGCCGCACGGCGGCAATCTTAAAACGACGATGACGCGTGTTGCATCTTGAAAATAGATGCCAGGCCTTCACGATAAGTCGGATATTGCAGAGCTATATGAAGTTCGGCCTTCATCTTAGCGTTCGAAACGCGCTTGTTTTCGCCATAGAAACTGCGGGCCATCGGCGTCAGGTCGGCTGTCTCGAAATCAACTTCCCGCGGCAGCGGAAGGTCCATGAGCGAAGCGGCAAAGCTCACGACATCCTGCGGTGGTGCTGGTTCATCATCCGTCACATTCCAGATTTGAACTTCAGCCCCGGTCCGATGCAGGCAGGATTCAATGGCTTGCGCGATATCATCCACATGAATGCGGTTGAACACCTGATCGCGCTTGATAATGCGCCGCGCCGTGCCATTCACCAGCTTGTCAAAGCCCGAGCGGCCCGGCCCATAGATGCCAGAAAGCCTGAAAATATGGAGGCTTCTTCCAGTTGCTGTTGCAAAATTGGTCCAGGCCTGTTCGGCTGCAAGCCGCTCAATGCTGCGTGCGCTCACCGGTCGGGGAACAGTGTCTTCATCGACCCATGCGCCGGCATGATCGCCATAGACGCCGACGGTTGAAAGATAAATCAGGTTCGTCAGGTTGGGCGCTGACTGAATCACATCGCCCAGGGATTGCAGGACCGGATCGCCCGTGAGCGAAGGCGGAACGGACACGATGAGAGCCTCAGCCTGCGCGATGGCTGCCAGCAGGGTCTCATCAACTTCTCCGTGTCCAAACTGGCTGATTTTCAAACCGGCTTGCGCAAGTGCAGCGGCTTTTTCAGCCTTTCGCACGGTGCCTGTGATGTCATGCGCGTGACCGTGGTTTCGGACAAAGGCCTGGGACGAATAGCCAAGACCGAAGATGACCAGTTTCATGATGTCGGCTCCTGTGCCTGGGTCGCGCGTCGCCATTCACCCAAAACGTCCGCGTCTGTTTCAGACCCTTCGAAGGACGTCGCCAGCGCATAAAAATCTGCGCGCGACATGAGCCGAGAGCACGCCCAAACCGCCATGGCGCGAATGAGGGGCGAGGTGTCCATCAGGCGCTCCCGCAGCATGGGAACAAAGGCAACATCCCCTGAATTGCCAATTGCGATCATCACGTTTCGCAAAAACCTGTCGTGTCCAATGCGCTTGACGGGCGAACCCGAAAACAAAGTCCGAAAGCCTGCATCATCAAGGGCGGCAAGCATCTGCAGCGATGGCGATGTTAAATCAGCCCGCGCCTGCAGTTTGATGTCTGCTGTCGCACTTGCATATTTGTTCCAGGGGCAGACCGCGAGGCAATCATCGCAGCCGTAAATGCGATTGCCCATGGCCTTTCGAAATTCGCT
>CAIZGQ010000841.1 GCA_903932565.1 uncultured Hyphomicrobiales bacterium | reverse complement strand
GGGCTCTTTCGCACAGAGCTGCAATTCATGGTGGCATCGCAGTTTCCGCGCCAGAGGCAACAATATCAGATTTACAAGAACATCTTTGACGCCGTGCCGGACCGGCCGATCACCTTCCGCACGCTCGACATCGGCGGTGACAAGATCCTGCCCTACATGCAGGCGGTGGAAGAAGAAAACCCAGCACTTGGCTGGCGCGCCATCCGCATCGGCCTTGATCGCCCCGCCATCCTGCGGGTGCAGGTGCGTGCCCTTCTCCAGGCCGCCGCGGATCGGGACTTGCGCATCATGTTCCCGATGGTCGCCAACGTCGCCGAGTTCGAGGCCGCACGCGCCATTGTCCTGCGGGAGCAAGCGCACCTTGCGCGCCACGGTTACGAGGCGCCAAAGTCGCTTAATCTGGGCATCATGGTCGAAGTGCCCTCCGTGCTCTGGCAGCTTGATGAAATGCTCGAGCGCGTGGACTTTTTATCGGTCGGTTCCAATGACCTGATGCAATATCTCTGCGCAGCCGATCGCGATAACAAGCGCGTGTCATCGCGCTTTGATCCCTTGTCACCACCCTTCTTGCGCGCGTTGAAGTCGATCACCGACAAGGCCGCTCTGTACGGAAAGCCGGTGACGCTGTGCGGCGAAATCGGTGGGCGTCCTTTGGAAGCCCTGACGTTGGTGGCGCTTGGCTATCGCGGCCTGTCGATGTCGCCGTCCTCCATCGGGCCCATCAAGGCGATGGTGCTGGCGCTGGACGCGAACGATGCATCGACCTTTGTGAATGAGCTGCTTTTGCGGCAGGACGGCACGCTGTCCTTGCGCGAGCCGATCCGGGCCTATGCGGAAGCCAAGGGCATTCCTTTATAGCTTCGCCAAAGGGCAATAATCGTACCTGACTTTTCGTTAGGAATTTCTCGTCAACGAGACTTCCTGAAAAGTCCCCGCCGTACGGTCCTTTTTCTGCGTTTTGGATTTTATCACATCATGCTCCCGCACGAAAAACTCGATCTTATTTTGCGCCGTCACGACGAAGTGTCTGCACGTCTGGCGCAAGGCGATGCAGGCCCGGACTTCGCCGCGCTGTCGCGGGAATTAAGCGGGCTCGACGCGCCGGTGGCCGCAATTCGCGCGCTGCGCGCGGCACAGGCAAATCTTGCTGGCATTGATGCCATGCTGAACGACCCCGGACTCGACGCCGAGATGCGCGAAATGGCGGAGAACGAGCGCAAGGACGCCCTGTCACAAGTGGAGGATCTTGAAAAACAGATCCGCATCGTCCTGCTGCCGAAGGATGCGGCGGATGCAGGGGGTGCCATCCTTGAAATTCGCGCTGGAACAGGCGGCGATGAAGCCGCCCTCTTTGCGGGTGATCTCTTCCGCATGTATCAGCGCTATGCCGAATTGCATGGCTGGAAATTGGAGATGCTGTCCGCCAGTGAGGGCACGGCAGGTGGCTACAAGGAAATCATTGCAGAAGTGAGCGGGCGCGGCGTCTTCGCAAAATTGAAGTTCGAGTCAGGCGTGCATCGTGTCCAGCGCGTCCCAGCAACAGAAACGCAAGGGCGCATTCATACGTCTGCTGCCACTGTCGCAGTGCTACCGGAGGCGCAGGACGTCGATCTCGACATCAACGAAGCCGATTTGAAGATCGACACCATGCGGGCGCAGGGTGCGGGCGGGCAGCACGTCAACAAAACGGAATCGGCCATTCGCATCACCCATCTGCCAACGGGCACAGTAGTGTTTGTGCAGGACGAGCGCTCGCAACACAAAAACAAGGCGCGCGCCATGATGCTCTTGCGCTCGCGCCTCTATGATGCCGAACGCCAGCGGCTCGATGACGACCGCGCGGCCGACCGCAAGGCGCAGGTGGGTTCAGGCGATCGCTCCGAGCGCATCCGGACCTACAATTATCCGCAGGGGCGCCTCACCGATCACCGCATCAACCTGACGCTCTACAAACTTGAAAAGATTGTCACCGGCGAAGCGCTGGACGACGTGATCGATCCGCTCATTACCCAGCATCAAGCCGACCTTTTGGCTGAGTCCGCACTCTGACCTCGTTTCACAGGTTGGCCCAGGCGGCGCGAAACGAAACAGTAGCCTCAGAGCAGGGATCATTCTAAAAAATGACACGTCTGCGCAATTCGGCAGACCTCGACTCGATTCTGAAAGTTGCCGATGCTGCGCCTCTACAGCCGGAAAGACGGATGCCTGAAAGGGCTCGATCTCACGCTCAAGGAGGGCGATCGCCCGTCCGATCATGAGCCCTGTCCGATCTGGCTCGACATCATCAATCCGAGCATGGCGGATGATCATTATGCCGAACGCTTGTTTGGCATTTCGATCCCGACCCGCGAGGAGATGCAGGAGATCGAGGCGTCTGCCCGGCTTTATTCGTCGCAGGGCGCAGAATTCATGACGGTCACAGCCATCGTGCATCTGGATACGGATGCACCATTTGCAACGCCGGTGACCTTCATCATCAAGGGCAATTGTCTGGCGACCGTTCGCTACGAAGAGATCAAGCCGTTCGACACATTTGCCGCGCGGGCCTTACACGCCGATCACGTCAACACATCCTGCGGCGAGCAAATTATGCTGGGCCTGCTTGAATCGATGATTGACCGGCTCGCCGACGGCATGGAGCGAGTTGGTGTACAGATTGATGGAATTTCGCGCGAAGTGTTCCGACACAAGAACACCAATGGCCGGTCCACGAAAGATCGCGACTTTCAAAAAGCCCT
>CAIZGQ010000840.1 GCA_903932565.1 uncultured Hyphomicrobiales bacterium | reverse complement strand
GGGTCTTTATTAAGGTGTCTGGTTCTGTTAATCCGGATTGTACTGTTTAAAGTTTGTAGTAGGATTGGGGTCATGTTTGTCGTTTGGAGGATTGTGTGCCTAAATCTGAAGAGGATTTGGTTAAGAAGGGTTTGGGGGAAGAAGATCAGGTTTTAGGTGAGAGGGTCAGGATTGTTGGGAATTGGGGGCGATGCGCTGTACCTCGCCTACTGGATGCGCCAGTCAGGTCTGCTCGCAGTGCTTCCGTCGCTGCGGCACATGGTGTGGGTCGGCCTGAGCGCGGGCAGCATGGTGATGGCACCGAAAGTAGGCAACGCGTTCATCGAAACAAAGCCGCCGATCACGGGCGATGACCACGCCCTCGGGCTTGTCGATTTCTCCATTTTTCCGCATCTCGACCATCCTGGCTTTGACGAGAACACAATGGCATGCGCTGAACGGTGGGCCGCAGAAATCGGCGGCCCCGCCTATGCCATCGATGACCAGACCGCCATTCAGGTCGTCGAGGGTAAGGCCACGATCATTACCGAAGGAAACTGGCGCTACTTTGATGGTCGACCTTCAAAAATTGGCTCCTGACGCCTTCGGCTTCGTGTGCTGCATCCTGGCTTGGCCAAGAACAGCCGCGTTCGATTCCCAGCATTAGCCCACCCATCGGCGACCCATTTCAAGCCTTCACTTCTACAACCTGTTCGAAGCCGCCAAAGATCATGCGCCTGCCGTCGAACGGCATGGGCGGATTGCCGGGTGTGGACGGGTCCATGCGCGGGTCCTCGATCATCTTCTTCATGGCGGCGTCACGCGTGGCCTTGTCCGGCCATTCGACCCACGAAAAGGCCACCGTTTCGTCGGCCGTCGCCTGGACCGCGCGACGGAAATCGGTGACCTTTCCGACGGGGACATCGTCGCCCCAAGCCTCGATCACCCGGATGGCGCCCAACTCGATGAACAGCGAGTCGAAATGACGCGCGTGCTCGATGAATTTTTGCTTGTTGGCCATAGGAACCGCGATGACAAAACCGTCGATGTAGGACATGCCTTGACTCCTGTTGGGTTGACCGGTCGGTGCACCCGCCTGAGAGCGCCTTGCAGCCTCTCGACGAACGGGACGAGTCCGATTAGACACGGCCTGCCGGGTGCGACGCCGCGCGACTCCGTTCTGAAGCCAATTCGCTGTTCGCCACCCCCCACAGGCCAGGCAGCACGGCAGCAAGCCTCATGGCGCCGATCAGCCCCGGTGACCTTTGGCATCGGGTCTGGTGCCGCCGGACGTCGATTCGGTCTCGTCACTGCGACAACCGCCACGGGCGGTCGCTCCTCCCTCGGACCCTCGAGCGCATCGCGCCAACGCTAGGGCCCGACTGAGCCCGCGAATGCAGCGCAAATCGCGGAGCGCGCCTGATCCCGACAGCGCCATCGGATCCAGCGGAACAGACACGGCTCACCCAAAGTTGCTATAAGTCCTACGCGAGCCAATCTTAAGTCGAGGATGCCCGCCACGATGACACACGCAGTTACAGCCTCACACGATGAAGGGCGTCGCCTCGACGCCCTCCGAAAGCTCTTTGTCCTGGACACCGAGCCGGAGCCGTTGTTCGAGGCCATCGTGCGCCAGGCCGCTGCCATCTGCGGAACACCGATCGCACTGGTCAACCTGATCGACGCCAACCGCCAGTGGTTCAAGGCCCACCTCGGGCTGCCCGGCTTGATGGAAGCGCCCAGAGAGCTGGGCTTCTGCGCCTACACCATCACCCAAGATGCTCTGCTCCAGGTCAGCGATGCCACGGCCGATCCACGGTTTTCCGGGAATCCATGGGTCACGGGGCCGCCGGATAGCCGGTTCTACGCCGGCATGCCGCTGGCGCTCGCCGGGGGTGAGCGGGTCGGCACGCTGTGCGTCATCGATCGTCGGCCAAGGGCCCTGGACCCGTCGCAACGGCACGCATTGGCGGCGCTTGCCGAGCTTGCAGCGGCTGCATTGATCACGCGGCAAAGTCTCATGTCCCAAGCCTTGGCTACCCGCAACCGCCATGAAAGTGGCCTGGCGGAAGCCGAATCGCACTACCGAGCGCTCATCGAGGAGCAGTCCGAGCTGGTGTCTGTGGCACACCTGGACGGAACCCTTGCCTATGTCAATCCGGCGTATGCGGCGCATTTCGGCCGCGCGCCCGCGGCGTTGATCGGGGTCAGTCTGTACGAGTACGTCGACGCCACCGACCGCGAGGCCGTACGTCGATTGGTGGCCAGACTTGCAACCTCGGGTGACACGGCGACCACCGAAAACCGCATGCGTGACGCAAAGGGTGCGGAGCGTTGGGTCGCCTGGACCAACCGCGTGCGCGTGGGCAGCACCGGTCAGTCCATGCTGCATTCCGTGGGGCGCGACGTCACCGAGCGAAAGGTGGCAGAAACGGCACTTCGAGCGAGCCAGGCGTTCTTGGCCCGTTCTGGCCGCGTCGCGGGCGTCGGTGGTTGGGAGTTGGAGCTTGCCAGCGGCGCCGTCACCTGGTCCGATGAGACACGGCGCATCCATGAAGTCGACGCAGACTTCGCACCCGCGTTCGACAACGCCATCTCCTTCTATGCACCGGAGGCACGTCCGGTGATCGAGGATGCCGTCCGCCGCGGCATGGAGGTCGGTCAGCCCTGGGATGTCGAGCTTCCCCTGATCACGGCCAAAGGGCGGAGCATCTGGGTGCGGGTCGTCGGCGAAGTCGAACGGATCGACGGAACACCCGTCCGGCTCGTGGGGGCGTTTCAGGACGTGACCGTGCGGCGCCAATTGGAAGCCAAATTGGTCGACAACGAACGCTTCCTGCGGCTACTCACGGACAGCCTGCCCCTACGAATCGCCCACCTGGACGATCAGCGCCGCTATCGGTTCGCCAACAACGAATTGCTCAAGCACCTCGGCCGATCGAGGGACGAAGTCATCGGGCGCACCCGCGCCGAACTGCGGCCTGAGGACGACGATGCAGCCCTGAGTGCGCGGGCCCGTGCCGCCCTCGCGGGGCAGCCCCAGCACTTTGAATTCGACGAGGAAACGGAAGGCCAGATTCGCAGAATCGAGAACCGCCTGACGCCGGATCTTGCGCTCGATGGTCAGGTGCGGGGTTTCTTCGTCACGGGCATCGACATCACCGAGCGAAGTGCCGCGGAGGCGGCACTTCGCGAGCTGACGGCCATCTTCGACAATACGACCGATTTCATCGTTCAGACCGACTGGCGGGGCCGCATCACCTACATGAACCGTTCGGCGCGGGCTGCGCTTGGCCTTGCGCCTGCGGAGCCCGTCGAAAAGCTTGAGTTCGGCCAGTTCAACACACCGGAAACCCACGCAAGGTTCCTCAAGGAAATCCTGCCCGCCGTGAAGCAATCGGGCGTCTGGGTCGGCGAAAACTCGGTCCTTCTCTCAGGCGGGCGTGTC
>CAIZGQ010000839.1 GCA_903932565.1 uncultured Hyphomicrobiales bacterium | reverse complement strand
TGACACAGATTGTCGGGTGGACGCGCACCCGGTCTTGATCATTCCCGACGTCAGGCTTTCTTGAGCTGCGAATACAAAAAGGCCGCATCCTGGATGCGGCCTTTTGTTTGTCCTGCTTGTCCGACCACCGTCAGTCGAAGCGGCCTGCAGCATGGGCGAGGAGGGTGTAGACTTTGCCCGTGTCGGAGGTCAGATATCCGCGTACTTTGGAGCCATCCCGGTCGTCCCGGCTGACTTCGCTGACCAACCGTTCAAACTCACTGACATATTGATCAACGGTCTTGCGGAACTCGTCGTCGCTGCGATAGCGGCGGCGCACGTCGTCAAAGGTCTGCTGACCCCGCTTGGTGTAGAGCTTGCGCGAGAAGGCGTTGCGCTCACCGCGATTGTAGCGATCCCAAAGATCCACAGCCGCGTCATGCTCGATCATTCGGGCGATATCGACCGAGAGCGAGTCGAGCGATTGCGCGCCGCTCGGGGGTTGCTGACCCGCGGGCTCATCCTCGGACGCCCGCGCCAGCAGGTCGCTCAGCCAGCCTGGACCACGATCTGCGGGCTGCGCGGACCCCTGCAGTGGAGCCGCAACCGGCCGCATGGTCATCCGGCGGATTTCTTCGCGCGCGGCGTCCGGTGCCTGACGATAGCTTTCGACATTGCGTGGCTGGATCGCCGGGCGCAGGGGGGCTGGCTCCGGCGCAAAGTCTGCGACCGGGGGCAGGCGGGTTGGTTCGATGCGACGCGGCGGGGCTGCCGGTTCGACGATATCGAGCGAACGTCCCGACCGGGTGACGATCTCGGTCAATTCGGCCAAGGCACGCACCTGCTCGGCCACAACACGGCGCATGGCGGCTGTCTGCTCGGCAGCCTCACGCGGCAGTTCGGTCGCGCCAAGGCGCAGTTCCTGCCGTGTGGTTTCCAGTTCGCGCTGCACGTCGGAGGAGACGTTCCGCATCTCGGCTGCGGCTGTCCGGAAGCGCTCCACCGAGCTGCCGAACACTTGCGACATTTCGGAAATCGCCTGCTCATAGGCCGAACGGAGCGCCAGGGCCGTGCGTTCACGTTCCTTCTCGCTCTCGGCGCGGATTTCTTCATACCGCGCATCGATGACGCCAGTGACATCCTTGGAATGTTCCGACAGGAAGCTGCCGATTTCCTGCGCGCGGTTTTCAGCACGGCGCAGGGATTCATTCAGCACGGTGGTGAACGACCCCAGAATGCGCTCGAATGCGTCGGCCTTGTTGCCAACATTGTCGAGCAATTCGGCAATCGTGCTCGTGCGCGTCTCCAACGCGTCTTCGACTTCGCGCTGTGTCGAGGTGATGTGCTCGACCACGCGGTTCAGCATCTCGTTGCTGGTCGTCAGGCGCGTGGCCAGCGTGTCGGCGCCAGACAGCGTCTCTGTCGATGTCTTTTCCAGCGATGCAACTTGCTGGGTGACAGCGCCGAGGGACGCCTGGAAGATGCGAACCTGCGAGGACAATGTGGTCTCGACGGACGACAGATTTGTCGCGGCTCCGCCGACAACGCTCTTCAGGATCTCGTTGACGTGGCCGAGGCGTTCCAGAAGATCGCCCAGCTCGTTGCGCACACGAGCATTCGTTGTGGTGAGCGAGGCCACGGATGTTGCGGCACCCGCTTCAATCGCATCACGCAGACCGCTGCTGGAATTGTTGATCGCGGCGGTCAGCTCATTCTGCTTGCGACCCATGTTTTCAACGATGGCACTGCCACGCTGTTCCAGTGCGTTGGTGACAGCTTCGCCGATGCTCGCGAGCTCGGAGGTTATCGCGCCACCGCGCTCCGTCAAAAGCTGCACAAGGCGCGGGGTTTTCTCATCAAACAGCTGCTGCAGCTCCCCGGCGCGGCCGGTCAGCAAATCGTTGAGAATGTGACCGCCCTTTTC
>CAIZGQ010000838.1 GCA_903932565.1 uncultured Hyphomicrobiales bacterium | reverse complement strand
TAGCGGACCTCGCCGGAAATCAGACGCGTTTCGCAAGCGCCACAGCTTCCTGTTCGGCAACCGGATTCCATGGGCACGGCATGCCGCTCGGCGAAGTCCAGCAGGTTCATGTCTTCTCCGCTCCAGCCGATGGTCCGATGGGAGCGTTGGAACTGAACTTCCAATAACGCTGGCAACGGGGCTGTCTGTATGCTCGCGCGGGGCTCGACAAAGCCTGAGGATGCTGGTCCGAATGACTCGAAGTGAAGATCACGCTTGGCTACGCCCCAACCTGCAAGTGCGGGCAGCAGCGCCGCCATCATTGCGGGCGGACCACAAACATAGAACTGATGCGGCCCATGCGGCAGCTCCCGTTTGAGCACATCAAGGTCGATGAAGCCGCTCTGCTGGAAGTCCTGGCCCTCAATGTCACGCGCGCCCGGCACGCCGTAGAACACGTGCAGCGAGAAGGCTGGATGCGAACGGGAAAGGTCCTCAAGCACGGACTTGAACGCGTGATCCGTTCTGTCGCGCACGCCATAAAAGAGGTGGAGTGGCCGATTGGGTTGATGGGCGAGCGACCACAGGATCATGCTCATCATCGGCGTGACGCCGATGCCGCCAGCAATGAACACAGCGGTGATATCGGACACAGCGGAGCCTTGGGACCCTGTGTCGAGCACAAACTGCCCGGCCGGCGCCTTGACCTTCAGGATGTCGCCGACCTGAACATGATCATGCAGAAAGCTTGATGCTTCCCCGGGTGGGAGGTCTGGTCGCGTCAAGGGCGCGGGCATGCGTTTGACGGTGATCCGGTATGTCTTACCATTTGGCTGATCAGACATCGAATAGCAGCGCACGATGGGACGCTCTGGTTCGTCTGGCTGCGCCGAACGATCGATGGAGAACGTCAGATATTGACCGGGCGCAAAATCCGGCAGTGGCAATCCATCGACCGGTGCCAGGAGCAAAGAACGTTGTGTTACTGCGGGATCTTCAAAAGCACAGCTTTCGATCCGAAATATTCGCCAGCCTGTCCAGGCACCCTTTGCGATATTCGCAAGATCCTTTGCGCCGACTGGCGATGATACAATCTTTGCTGATTGCAAGCGCCAGGCTGCAACGCCGAACGCGATCAAGACCTGCAGCAAGATGGATGTGGAAATAAACGCAAGCAAAAGGGGCGCGGTCATGAAGAGGGCTCCGCTGCATTGGGCTGAGATGGAGCCGGAGCTGCACGCTTTGAGGTCTTGTGCCGACCGGAAAATGCCGCCCGCCAAAGCGGTTTGATCAGTTCGAGGCCGACGAGCAAGGCGAGGCCGGCTCCCAGCGTGATCGACAGATCATCTGCATGTAGTGGCCCAAACCGAAAAAGTTCGCTGACAAAGGGGCTGAGGAGTGTTGCGGCCAACATGAACGCGACAAGCACGAGCACGATCACAAGCGCCCGGTTGGGGCGGCGAATCGCGTTCAGCAGGGACGCGCTTGCAGAGCGATTGACGAGGATAAGTGCCACAATCGCAATGACGAGTGTGAAAAAGCAAAGCGCGCGCACCTCATCGACAGGCATCCCACGCTTGAGTGCAATGATGAACATCGACGCGACGAGACCAAAAGCCATGGCACCTTGCAGCGCGCTCCAGAACAGCATGGCTCCCGAGAATAGTGGCTCTGCGGGATTGCGCGGCGCGCGGCGCATCACATCGGCTTCTTCGGTCTCGGCCTCGAACACGAGCGAGCAAACCGGGTCGATCACCATTTCGAGGAAAGCGATATGCATCGGCCCCAGAAGGATTGGCAGGCCGAACAGGAGTGGCAGGAGCGCGAGGCCAGCAATCGGGATATGAACAGCAAAAATGAAGCTCATTGCCTTGCGCAGATTGTCGTAAATGCGTCGACCAAGCCGGATGGTCGTGACGATTGACCCAAAATCATCATCAAGCAGGACAATCGAGGCGGCCTCTCGCGCCACGTCCGTCCCGCGACCGCCCATCGCCACACCGATGTTCGCGGCCCTGAGCGAGGGCGCATCATTGACGCCATCGCCCGTCATCGCGACGATTTCGCCGTTGGCTTTCAAGGCCTCGACGATCCGCAGCTTTTGCTCCGGCATGATGCGGGCAAAAATTGTTGTCGTTTTCATTCGAAGCGCGAGGTCTGCATCGGTCAGTGAAGCCAGCTCCGGACCGCTCATGATGTCGTCGCCGCCGAGCCCAGCCGCGTTTGCGATCGCACGAGCCGTTGCAGGGTAATCACCGGTGATCATCACAACGCGAATGCCTGCAGACCGGCACTCTCGAATCGCAGCGGGAACACTTGCGCGCAAGGGATCGGAAAGACCAACCAAACCCATGAGCGAGAAGTCGAAACCATTCTGTGTTTCGGGAAGGACGTCTCCGGTGAACGTGGCACGCGCGACAGCCAGAACTCTCAGTCCGGCGGTAGCCATGTCATCGACGGATGCTGTCAACGCTGCGCGGGCGCTTGCATCAAGGCGACAAAGGTCAGCAACGGCTTCCGGCGCTCCCTTCGCGGCAACACGGAAAGCCGTGTCACCAGAATCAGCGCTCCACACGTGCGACATCGCGAAGCAATCAGGCTGCAACGGATAGGCTTTGACAAGCGACCCTTGCGACGTCTTCTGGTCTTTCACGTCGATCTTGTGCTGGTCTGCGAGGAGGTGAAACGCTTTTTCCATGGGGTCAAAGGGCTGCGGCGCGCTCGCCAGCACGCCCGTCGATAAAAGAGCCATATAATCTGACGAGAGGGTCGTTTTACCGCCGTCGACCCTTTGCGTAGCGCCGTCCGCCAATCGCAGTTCGGTGATGGTCATGCGGTTTTCTGTGAGCGTCCCGGTCTTGTCCGTGCACAGGACTGTGGCGGAGCCCAGAGCCTCAATCGCATTGGCGCGTCGCGTGAGGACGCGAGCCTGGGAAATACGCCACGCGCCCATCGCCATGAAGACGGCAAGCACGACTGGGAATTCCTCTGGCAGCATCGACATGCCGACCGCGATGCCAGCAAGGATGGCATCAAGCCATCCGCCTCTCAGAGTCCCATAGAGCACAACGACGAGGAGGCTGACGATTGCGCCGACCGTCGCAAAGATGACGACGAGTTTTCGCGTTTGCGATTGGAGGTGAGGATCAACCGTTTCAAGACTTCCCAGCGATTGGCCGATCTTGCCGATCTCGCTGCGAATGCCGGTGGCGAACACCAGTGCTTCACCCGATCCCCGCACAATCAGCGAGCCGGAATAAACGAAGGGCAGGTCATCTCCCCCCGGCCGCTCTGGCACGCCCTGCGTCTGCGAAGTCGATGTCTTTCGGACCGGTACGGATTCGCCGGTCAGCAAGGATTCATCAGCTTCCAGATTTTGTGCTGTCGTCACCTGCGCATCGGCAGGTACGCGGTCGCCTTCAACAAGAATGACCACATCGCCGCAGACAACGTCACGGCCGGCAATCTGGCGACGTTCACCATCGCGAATAACCAGCGCCTGGGGGCTCGTCAGTTCGCGCAAGGCATCCAGTGCATGTTCCGTGCGGGATTCTTGAATGACGGTGATGAGCACGGACAAACACGCAAAGGCCAGCAATATGATGGCTTCTTTCG
>CAIZGQ010000837.1 GCA_903932565.1 uncultured Hyphomicrobiales bacterium | reverse complement strand
GCCGGGAATACGGCCGCGCATCAGCTCTTCCTTGGACAGCTTCTGGGTCGCGTCCACCGTGGTGGCGGGCGCCCGCGCCAAGGCCTGCGCCTTGCGGGCCGCCAGCACGTCAGGATCTTTGGGCCACGCCGGATTTCGCTCGGCTGCTGGGCGAACCGGCTGCTGCAACTCGACTTTGGGCGGGAGAACCAGCGGCGGGCGCTCGTGGTAATCAATATTCGGATTGGTGTCGGTCGGCTTGCCGAAGCCAACCACGGTGCCCACTACCGAGCTCAGGAAACTGCCGCCACCGTCATCATCGGCAAGCGCCGGCCCAGCCGGAAGCAGGCTCGCAACAAGGCCAAGCACCGTCAGCAAGCCCATCGTCACAGGCGCGCGCGCCGGCCGAATGGTCCCGGACTGCGTTGCCGCGCTCGACGGGACAAAAACCATCTGTTTCATCTGCTCAACCCTCATGCCGCTTTGTCCAGTCCTGCTGTCTGAGGCAGGGCCACCAAAACAATGCCGCGCCTTCGGGGCGGTTTCGTGGCCACCCGGTGGCAAGCCTTGCCACCAAGCCTCGCCTTAGGATTTCTCCACACCTGCTTGAGGCGTGGTTCCGGTGGGCTGGCCTGTGGGCAGGAGGGAGTCATAGAGCAGGAGCGCGACCCCGGCAACAATGGCGCAATCTGCCAGATTGAAGATGTACCAGGAGAAGCTGCCGACGTGGATGTGGAAGAAGTCCGCCACAGCCCCGTAGGCGAAGCGATCATAGGCATTGCCCAGTGCCCCACCCACAATCAAGCCAAGACCAGCCCCTGTGACGCGCAGGGGCGTCCGCCACATCCATATGGCGAGGATGAGTGTTGCCACCAGTGTGAAGGCGAGCAAGATCCAGCGCCCGCCATCGGACGTCGCCGTGAACAGGGAGTAGGAAATGCCCTTGTTCCAGGCCAGCACCAGATCGAGGAAGGGCGTCAGTGCAAACGGCTGCCTCAACTCAATGTGGAAGACATTCAGCATCCAGAGCTTGTGACCCTGATCGATGAGCAGCGAGAGGGCGGCGAAGATCAGGCCGATCGCCCGGGGCGACAAGCGGGATCTGCCGATTCCTGCCCCGCCTTTTGCCGCCCCGCCTGATGGCGCGCTCCCTGTCATGCCCAGCGGCCCGCAGCTTTCAGTTCCCGCAAGGCCTGTGCGTCGCGCGGCGTCACATCGGGAAACTCAATGTCCGAGCCGATCAACTTGGAGATCTTCCACGAGCGGGCGCATTTCTGCCCCTCGGCGCGCACCGGCACCACGGCGACACCCGGAACTTCCGCCAAACGGAACGCGTCGGCGGGACCTTCGCCCGCGATGATCTCGATGTCTGAGGTGATGCAGACTTCGGCGAAATCGACGCCGTCGAGAACCCCAAGAAGCGCGGGGTCACTGATGTAGACCTTGGGGGCGGCTTCCAGTGACGAGCCGATGCGCTTGGCGGCACGCTCCAGTTCCAGCGCGCCTGTCACGACCGACCGCACGCGACGGATGGAGCGCCATGTGTCGGCAAGATCCGTGTTGCGGTAGCGGGCCAGATCATCCGGAAACAGTTCCAGGTGCACGCTGTCGGACGTGCCTTTTTTGTAATCCATCCAGGCTTCATCGCAAGTGAAGCACAGGATCGGCGCAAGCCAGCGCAGCAGCGATGAGCAGATAATGTCCACAGCCGTCAACGCGCCCTTGCGGGCCAGGCTCGACAGCGGATCGCAATACAGCGTGTCCTTGCGAATATCGAAATAGAAGGCCGACAGATCGCTGGTCATGAATTGCGACAGCAGACTGACGACTTTTTTGTAGTCGAAGTTGGCGTAAGCCTCGCGGATCGGCTCATTGAGTTCGGCGAGGCGATGCAACATAAGTCGGTCGAGATCTGGCATGTCAGCCAGTTTCACGGCGTCGGACGGCGTATAATGCGCCAGTGCGCCGAGCATCCAGCGCAGTGTGTTGCGCAATTTGCGGTAGGTTTCGACAAACGTCGTCAGGATATTTTTGCCGATGCGCAGATCATCGGAATAATCCGCAGCCGCCACCCACAGGCGCAAAATGTCCGCGCCGGAATCCTTGATGACGGACTGGGGCGCCACAACGTTGCCGACGGACTTTGACATCTTGCGGCCCTGCTCATCAAGCACGAAGCCGTGGGTCAGAACCGTGTCATAGGGGGCGCGCCCGCGGGTCCCGCAGGACTCAAGCAGCGAGGAATGAAACCAGCCGCGATGCTGGTCCGAGCCTTCGAGATACATGACCTCGTCGTCGCCACCGTCAACCTTGCGACGAACACCAGAAAGCCCCGGAAAATGGACCGGATCTTCCAGCGTGAAGGCATGGGTGGAGCCTGAATCGAACCAGACATCGAGCACGTCGTCGATTTTCTCGTAATCGTCCGCCTGATAGTCTGGCGCAAGG
>CAIZGQ010000836.1 GCA_903932565.1 uncultured Hyphomicrobiales bacterium | reverse complement strand
GCTAAGTCGTGCAGCAAAGCGTAGCGGGCGGCGCGCGCTGTTTCCTGGAGGCGCGTCTTTGGCTTTACCCCCTGCCAGACCAGCGTGTGATGCGCGATGCCAAGGGCGTTGCACCAGTCGGCAACTTGCGCGGCCTCGGCAGATGACGCCTCGCGCAGGCCATGGTCGACGGTTGCTGCGACAAGACGGGTCGGACGCGGCGAACCTTTTGCCCATGCACGAGCAAGATGCGCCAGCGCCATGGAATCTGGACCGCCCGAGGCGGCCAGCAGAATGACTTCCGAATTTGAGTAAGGCGCAAACAGCGCAACAACGTCGGCAAGCCCCGCATTTGGAGGGGCTGTCAGGCCAGGAGGACGGCTCAGCACGCCAGACGCTTGGCCTCGCGATCCGCGCCATTGCGGATCGTGGCGGAGGCGGAGGGATATTTGCGGCCGACTTCGCTCCAGGTGGCGCAGGCCTGCTCTTTGGCGCCGAGCTTTTCCAGCGCGAGGCCAAGACGCACGAGCGCCTCCGGGGCGCGGGCAGACTTTGAATAATCCGTCGAGATTTTCAGGTATTGCTCGGCAGCTTCACGGGCGCGACCACGCTTCCAGTAGGATTCGCCAAGATAAAACGTGGCATCAGGCGCGAGCCGGTCCTTGGGATGTTGGGCCAGAAAGCCTTTGAACCCGGTCTCGGCCGCATCAAATTGTCCATTGTTGAAGGTCACCAGGGCGAGATCGAACTCCTCCTTTGACCCGGCCGCGGGGGGCAACCCGGCGATGATGGTTCCGCCCGGCGTCACACGCTGCCCGGCGTTGGAACCCTGCGCGGGCGAAACCGGCGCGGCGCTTGGACCCGGCTGCGGCGATGAACCGGGAGGCGGCGTGACGCCAATGGGACGAGCACCAAGCGAGCTTGATTGTGCGGGCGGCTGGTATGTCGGTCCAGGACCCCGGGGATCAGTGCTAGGCGCGCCATACCCGGGCAGCGCGTCCGATTGCGCGGCCGGACCCCGCGCAGCAGAGGCTGTCAGGTCAAGCGGCGCATGGGAATCTCGCGGCGACGCTGGTGAGCCGTCAGGGTTGATCTGGCCCAGGCTGCGCGGCGCGCCCGGCGCTGTGGGGTTTTGGCCCGGGTCAAACGCATCGCCGCGCCGCCGACCATTGGGGCTGGCGGAGCCCGCCGGATCGATCACCACGGGCGCGGCCGTGATCACGTCGCCGGGCGCAGTTTCAAGATCCGTGCGTTTTTGACGGGGCGGCGCGGACCCTCCTGGTGCGCGGCCGCCTTGCGAATCCTGAAAGCGAAAATCCACGTCCTGCTGGAACTTCTTCAGCAAGTCTTCCATGCGGCGCTGGGAGAACTGCAATTGTTCGATCTGGCCGTTCATCGAACGGATTTGATTCTCCAGCCGGTCAATGCGCAGCAGCAGTTGCGCGGTCTCAGCCCCACCATCGTCCTGCGCCTGCACGGGCGCTTGCGGGCGGGAAAAGAGCTGCGCGTTTGCGGGCGTCACAGCAAAAGCCACCACCAAACAGGCTGCGATTGGCAGAACCTGCCGGCTCGCTGGCAGACGATTGCGGATCAAGAATGAGAGATTTTTAGGCGCCATGGTCCATCCGGTCCGGTTACGGGACAGTGCTAGCATATGCGCGGCAGTCAGACCAAAACGAGCGGCACAAACACAGCCGGATCTCGAATTTGGCGAAGTTCATCTGAATGCCGGGTGAAGGGGCGACATCCCCCACCCGGCCTTGTTCACATCAGGACCGCTTTAAATCAGGAATTGCCGCCGCTGAGGACTGTCACGGCACGACGGTTCTGCGACCAGCAGGAAATGTCGTTGCAGACGGCCACCGGGCGCTCCTTGCCATAACTGATGGTGCGCATCCGCGAGGCGGGCACGCCCTTGGCAATCAGGTAGCTCTTGGTCGATTCAGCACGGCGTGCGCCCAGCGCGAAATTGTATTCGCGGGTGCCGCGCTCATCCGCATGGCCTTCGATGGTAAAGGTGTAGCGGGGATACTGGTTCAACCAGCGCGCCTGCTTGTCGAGTGTCGCCTGCGCAACGCCGGACAATTCCGTAGAGTCGCTTTCAAAGAACACGCGGTCGCCAACGTTGACCACGAAGTCCTGCTGGCTGCCGGGCGAGGCAGAGCCAGCACCAAGGCCGCCAAGGCCTGCACCACCAGCTGCGTCATCCGCATTCTTCGAGCAGGCCGAAATTGCAAGCGCAGCGACGAGGGCAGCGGCGAGCTTCAGGCCGTGCATGCTCCGGATAGACAACATTAGATACTCCTTGGCAGAAACTGACATGCCCTTGTCGTAGCCCTGCATGGTTAAGCGAAGGTTCTATCAACCTTGATTTGAGCTTGAAGAATTGCGTTGCATTTAAGCCAATCGTGCGGGTGGTTAACCCAGAGTTAATGGCCACAATGCGGCGATTTGGTCAAAATGGGACAAAAACGCCGACTTTTTGCCGCGCTGTGGCTTTTCTCGGCCTAGTGCCGGCGTTTTTAAATCCTCACTTGATGGGAGGACGCGGCATCTTGCTCTCACCGGCTTCAAGCTTGAACGTATAATCGAGCGAATACCATTCGCCCGTGATGTCAGGGTCAGGTGCGGCCTCCTCATGTCGGCGGTAGTCACCGATCAGCGCGCGCGTCACCCCAAATTGCGGATCAGTCTCAAGACGCGGATCACCCGACACATAGACCTGCGAGATCAGTGTTTTGAACCCGGGCTTGTAAATCAGGGTGTGCAGGTGGGCGGGGCGATATTCGTGCCGGTGCTGGGCGCGCAGCAAATCACCCACAACCCCTGTCGTTGGCAACGGATAGCCAGCCGGAAGGACGGATCGAAACCAGAAAAGGCCCTCGCGATCGGTCGTGAATGTGCCGCGCAGGTTCATCTCGGCCTGTTCATGGTCCTGGTTTTCATAAAGCCCGACCGGCGAGGAATGCCAGACGTCGACTTTGGCCCCCTCGACAGGCTGGCCAGCCTGATCAAGCACCTTGGCACGCACGAACATGGCGGGGCCGGGTGTCTGCGACCGAAGCAAGGTCCCGCCATTTTCCACGGGGGGAGAATTCAGACGCCAGAATGGGCCCAGCAGGTTCGCCGCCGTCTCGGTGCGCCCATTGTCGCCATTGTTGAGCAGGCAGACGAGACTGGAGACGCCCAGGGAGCCCGCCAGCATGACGGCTTCGTTGTGGGTGTCATTGCTCTGCTGGCCGAGCGCCACGACAATCCCGCAGGCTTTTTGAAATTCGTCCTCGGTCAATCGCACGTCGCGGATAAATCCATGCAGATGACTAACCAGCGACGTCATGATTTCCCGCAGGCGCGGATTTTCCGTCTGGGCCATCACGTTAAGGACCGCCGGTGTGACGTCTTTCTCACTGGAAATCATCTGCTTCCTCCCGTTTGCCCGACCCTGCCACATGATTGTGCAGCCCGATAGACAAAGAGCCCCTTCTCTTTTTCATGTTGCACTGCAATATAAGCAAACATGACATTACCTGATCCTTCCCGGACGAACATCAAAGGCTGGCTCCAGGGCCTGCGCGCCGCCCTGCCGAAAGGTGGCCAGCCCGATTGGCCACCACGCCGCCTGTCGCTGGCCCTGCAAGGCGGCGGCTCGTTTGGCGCGTTCACCTGGGGGGTGCTCGATCGCCTTCTGGAAGACGACCGCATCGAGATTGATATGATCAGCGGCGCGAGCGCCGGGGCCATCAATGGTGCGCTGCTGGCCTCGGGCCTCGCCGATGGCGATCGGGATGAGGCCCGTGCCCGGCTTGAACGCTTTTGGAAGCGTGTGTCTGCGGGAGCACCGTTCGTGTCCCTGGCGAAGATGGCCCTGCAGAGTCAGCAGGGGCTTGGCCAATGGCTGCGCGATCTCGCCCCGGTCCAGATGAACCCGTTCGATCTCAACCCGCTGCGCGCAATTCTGAAAGAGGAAATCGATTTCGCCGCTGTCAGCCGCTCGCCGGTGCAATTGATGGTGTCCGCGACCCGGGTGCGTGACGGACGCTTACGCATTTTTCAAAATGCCGAACTCGATGTGGAACGGCTGCTCGCCTCAGCCTGTCTGCCGATGGTTCACAAGACCATCTGGGTGGAAGGCGAGGCTTATTGGGACGGCGGTTATGTTGCAAACCCGCCGCTGCTGCATCTGGTTCGTGCCTCTGGCAGTGCCGACATATTGGTGGTTCGCCTAACGCCAACGCGCACGGACGAAATTCCAACCAGCCCGAAAGACATTGCCAAGCGTCTGGATGAAATCGCCTTCAACTCGCCGCTTGAAAGCGAGATTGCAGCACTTGAGGCCCTCACGTGGCGCTCGCGCAACGAGTGGCACGACGACACCCCAAGCCTGCGCCGGCTTCGCGCCCTGTCGCTCCATACGATTGCGGCAGAGGACAATGTGGCAAACTTCAAAAATCAAAGCGCCAGCGATATTGGCTGGACGTTTCTGAAAATGCTGCGAGACGCGGGCCGCGACGCGACACAGGACTGGATTGAAAGCAACGGCCGCACTGAAGCGGACGGTGCGACCGATCCTTCACTTTTGCAACGCTGAAGCAACGGTTTCACTCACCCGCGCCAACGGTTGAATCGCGTTTCACCGATGCGGCACAGTTCGTTCAATGTGGCTGCCATGGCGGCCAACATGGCGATTAGCGCAAACAAATTGGCGGGTTGAAACCCATCCGCAAATCGGTGCGTGAAGAACCCAATGCCCGCTTGCGAGACAAACAGCTCGGCGAGCAAAACACCCAGCAACACACCCGACATCGCCAG
>CAIZGQ010000835.1 GCA_903932565.1 uncultured Hyphomicrobiales bacterium | reverse complement strand
TAGGCTATCGTTTGATAATTCACCACCCGTTGCGCCGT
Organism: uncultured Hyphomicrobiales bacterium; assembly: GCA_903932565.1. Taxonomy (GTDB): domain Bacteria; phylum Pseudomonadota; class Alphaproteobacteria; order Rhizobiales; family Beijerinckiaceae; genus Terripilifer. The sequence goes on along the minus strand of CAIZGQ010000835.1, from coordinate 5,384 downwards.
AAATCAGAAAAGCCATGCTGTGTATATCCCCGTGTCGTAAAGATTACGCCACGGGGTCGCGGACAGATCACCTGCGCCCTGCAAATGCAAAGCTCATTGTTTACGTTAAGAAACAGTTTCTGTTTACAGACGCGCCATTTAGCTCACAACAAACGGAAGGTTTTCTGGAGCCAATGAGAGCGCGTGAGATGATGGCGACCAAAACGGGTAAATTCCTTGCCACCGCAGCGCTCACGTGCGCTCTGGGCGTTGGCCTCTATGAAGTGATCAAGCCGTCGGTTGGGCACTCAAATCCCAATCTGGCAGAGTTAAAATTGCCAGGCTACGCGTCGCAAAAAGTCGTTTACCACATTCTCGACAGCGGCGGCTCTTCAGATGCCAGATACAAAGGTATTCTGGGCAGCATTCGCAATCATTTGAATGCGGTGGGTCCTAAAAACATCGATCTTCGCGTCGTGCTGCAGTCGGATGGCGTCGATCTGCTGCGGGATGCGAAAACCAACGCCTCGCTTGCAGCGATGGTGGATGGCCTCAAGAAAGACGGCGTCAAGTTTTTCATTTGCCGCAACACGCTGATCAGCCGCAACATCGATCCGACGACAGATCTCTATGATGTCAAGACCAATGATCTTGTCGCCGCCGGTGTCGCTGAAGTGACGTCCTTGCAGATGCAGGGCTTTGCCTATTTGCGCCTGTGATCGCTTACAAATCTGAGCCGGACGCGCGCAGAGCCTGAACCGTATCGACGTCAAACGAAACGGCCTCGTCGTCGATGGCGATTTCCAAAACATCCTCGCCTGCTACAGCCAATATTTGTGCCGCGCCACGATCCCCCTCGAGATCCGCCAAACGCGAAAACATTTTCTTCGAAAGCACAACCGGATTGCCGCGTCGACCCTTATAGGTGGGCACGATAGCGCTGACATGCGGATGGTCTGCAAACGACGCTTGCAAGTGCGCGATGACGTCAGCGCTCACCAGAGGCATATCGCCTAGCAGGATCACGACGGCATCGACGTCAAGGGGCAGCGCCGCCAAACCGGCCTTCAGGGATGACGCGAGCCCACTTTCAAAGTCCGCGTTGTGAACAAAGCGCACGGGCTGTGTGCCAATTTCAACCTCGATCTCGCGCGCCGCATAGCCGGTAACAACAAGCAAAGGGTCGAGCATAGCCGTCCGCGCTGCGGTCACCACATGATTGACAAGTGCAACGCCATTCCATTTGGCCAGCATCTTGGAGGGGGGTGCGGTAGGCCCAACAGAGGCGGCAAAGCGACTGCCGCGCCCGGCCGCCAGCACAAGACCTGCAACCTTAATCGTCAACATGGGCGTGATCGCTGACTTCAACCTCAGCCTGTGACCCCGCGCGTGGCTGGGGCCGCGACACAATCTCCATCAACAGGCCACCAACCCCCATGCGGCGAATGTCCGCGCCCGTCACCGGCAGCCCGGCGAGAAGCCGATGCAGTACCCAGTCAAAGCCATTCTCCTTGGGCGAGCGTGCGCATCCGGGCGCACCAAGAATGGGGCGTCCATCCGACAGGCGCGCAAGCAGAAGAAGATTGCCCGGATCAACGGGCATGCCAAAATGCTCAATCGTTCCGCCAGCTTTTTCAACGGCAGACGGAATGACATCGCGACGATCCGTGATGGCCGATGCGCCAAACACGACAATAAGATCGCAATCTGCCTCGATCGCGTGGATGGCTTGCGACAACGCCTGCGCCTCGTGCGGCACACGCATCTCGGCCACAACGCGCGCTCCTGCGGGTGCCAGCCGCGTGTCAAGAATGCGCAACGTCTTCTCAATCACGCTGGGCTTGAGGCCCGGGAGCAATGTCGAAATAACGCCGATGCGCAGAGGCAGAAACGGGGCCACCCGTAATGGCGGTTTATGCGCCACGCCGAGTGCTGCGGCCAGAACGGCACCGCGCACCGCAAACGGGATGATCTTGACGGTCGCGATCATCTCGCCGTCGACAATTGTGCGAAACGCAGGCAGCGTTGCGAGCGTGACGCTCTCATCAATCGCGTTGATGCGATCGACAATATCAACGTCAATGACGAGAACGCCATTGGCCTGCGCATGAAGATTCGACCGCCCGGTAAAGGGTGTTTCGACCCGCACCTGTTCACCAGCAACAGCCTCGGCCAAACGGAGCGCTGCTGCGTCTTCGCCAAGATCGCCCGGCTCCAACGCCGCGACGATGATCTCGCTGACACCACCTGCGATCAGCCGCTCGATATGATGTGCCTCAACAATCTGGCCTTTTTTCAAAACCAGATCGACCTGCCGCACCGCATGGGCCACGATATGCCCGAGACTGTCGCGAACAGGAACCGGGCCAAATTTCACGCAGCCACCCCTGCCTTCACGCCGGTGATTTTATCATCGCGAAGCGGTTTCTTACGCAATGCCATGATGATTTCGCCAAGCACCGAGACTGCGATTTCCGCCGGTGACACTGAGCCTATATCAATGCCAATGGGGGCGCGGATGCGCGCGATCTGTTCGTCCGAGAACCCTTCCGCCTGCATGCGCTCGACACGTTTGGCATGGGTTTTTCGCGAGCCGAGCGCTCCGATGTAGAAGCAATCGGCCTTCAGGGCTGCGATCAAGGCGGGATCATCGATCTTGGGATCGTGCGTCAAAAACGCCATGGCCGTGTAGCGATCAATACCAAGCGGCGGCAAGGCGACATCCGGCCACTCGGCAATCACCCGCACATCGGGAAAACGTTCCGGCGTGGCAAAGGCCGTGCGCGGATCGATGATGATCATGTCAAAGCCGGTGGCGCGCGCCAGTGGTGCCAGTGCCTGCGAGATATGCACGGCACCAATGCAGACCAGCCGCACCGGAGGAACCTGGACGGTGAGAAAATACGACGCACCGTCTTTCTCGACGGTCGTGCTTTTGCCAAGGCGCAACGCTGTTTCCAGCTCGTCCGCCAACGGATCGCTGGCGATCTGATCGGCCAGCACCAGCCGCTGTGCTGCCGTGGCCGTGTTTGTCACGAGTACGCAGGCGCGGCGCGCGGCGCGCTCGGCATTCAGCGTCTTCAGAAGATCGAGACGCATCAGTCGAGCCTTTCCACGAAAACCTTGATCCGACCGCCGCAGGAGAGACCCACCTGCCACGCGGTCTCGTCCGCCACGCCAAACTCCAACGTGCGCGCCTTGCCATCCGCAATGACATCGAGCGCGTCCGTGACGACCGCGCCCTCGACGCAGCCCCCAGAAACGGAGCCCAGGAAGTGCCCCTCCTCGTCGATCACAAGATGCGAACCGACCGGGCGCGGGGCCGAGCCCCAGGTCTCCGTGACCGTGGCAATGGCAACGCCTCTGCCAGCCTCGCGCCATTGCGCGGCCTTAACCAGAATGTCGTCGTCAACGGCAAGCTCTGCAGCAGCCATGGGACCCTCGTTTGGTTGATTGAAACCCCAATATAGGCCGCTTCAACCCCGTCGCACAGAGGCAAGACGCGACAGCATGAACGCCCGGCCGGAGCCGAGCCGCCTTCAGCTGTGCTGGTTCATGCGGGACTGATGCTTGGTGTCACGCATGGTGGCGTAGACCAGCAGCGACAAAAAGATCATGCCAGCCAGGTAATAATAGAACCACTCCTCGTGGCCCATCTGCTTGAAGGTCAGCGCAATCGCCGGTGCCGTGCCGCCAAAGATCGAGACGGTCAACGCATAAGGCACGCCCACGCCAAGCGCGCGGATCGAGGTGGGGAACAATTCCGCCTTCACCACCGCGTTGATGGATGTGTAGCCGGCCACAAAGACCCAGGCGCCTGCAATCAGCAGAAACGCCATGAAATCTGACTTGGTGCTCTGCAGCAGGGTCAGCAAAGGCACAGTCGCAATGGAACCAACAATGCCAAACCACAACAGGAGAGGCTTTCTGCCGATGCGATCTGAAATCCAGCCATAGAGCGGCTGCAGGACAGCGGCGAACACCAGCGTTGCAAAGACGATCCAGGTTGTTTCCAACGGGCCGAACTTCGACGTCTGACGCAGAAATGTCTGCATATACGTGGTGAAGGTGTAGAACGCCGCCGTACCGCCAGCCGTCAGTCCAACAACGAGGAGGATCTCGCGCGGATAGGCCAGCAGGCCCTTCAAAGAGCCCGATGGTGCAACGGTTTTCTTGGCTTCCAGGAACGCCTCCGTTTCATGCATCTCGCGACGCATCACTGCGGTGAAGATGGCCAGCATCGCACCAATGACGAACGGAATGCGCCAGCCCCAATCCTTCAACTGATCTTCGGTCAGGAAGACCTTCTGCATCAACAAAAGAACGATAATCGCAGTCAGCTGGCCGCCGATGAGAGTCACATACTGAAAGCTCGAATAGAAGCCGCGATGCTTTGGATCGGCCACTTCGGACAGATATGTTGCCGACGCACCGTACTCACCACCCAGGCTGAGGCCTTCGATCACGCGGGCGATGGCCAGCATCACGGGAGCCGCAAATCCGATGGTGGCATAGGTTGGCGTCACCGCAATGATGAGCGATCCGAAGCACATGCACAGCACTGAGATCGTCAGCGACAGGCGGCGGCCGTATTTGTCGGCCAGCCAGCCAAACAGCCAGCCACCCAGAGGCCGCACAAGAAACGTTGCCGCAAACAGCACAGCAGCGTTCAGCTGCTGCACGATGGGGTCGGAGTTCGGGAAAAAGGCCGGCGCGAAATACAACGCAAACGCGGTGTAAGCATAAAAATCGTACCATTCCACCAGATTGCCAAGCGACCCGATCAGGATGGCGCGGATTCGCCGGCGCATATCGGCAAGATCAATGTGCTCGCTGGGTGCAGTCACTTGGCTCACGACGGTTCCCCCCGGGGATTTTTGTAAGGCGCGACAAACTGCATGGTTTAGCGCTTTACCGCAAGGCTTATGGCGCGGTTCGCGTTGCCGAAAACCCCTATTGCGCAGCCTTTGTGCGCATCCAGCTGCGCGGATCATGGCGGGAACTCATATGTGCTGTGTTCGCGTCCCGACCCAACACGTCGCAAAGGTCAGCGATTGAATCCAGATTGTGGATCGGGCGGAATTCATCCACATGCGGCAGCATAATGCGGATGCCCTGCGCCTTCGCCTCGAATTTATCAAAACGCAGCAGCGGATTGAGCCAGACAAGCTTGCGCGATGACATGTGCAGCCGCTCCATCTCATGGGGCAGATCGATCCCGCCATCGCGCTCCAAGCCGTCGGTAAAAAGCAACACGATCGCCCCCTGCCCCAGCACGCGGCGCGACCATGTGCGATTGAACTCATGCAGCGAGGTTGCGATGCGCGTGCCGCCCAACATCACAATAAATGATTGTACATTTTACACAATTATAATATACAATACTACCAATCAATGTCACACCT
>CAIZGQ010000834.1 GCA_903932565.1 uncultured Hyphomicrobiales bacterium | reverse complement strand
GTTCTTGCCCGTGCAATGTGTGGGCAAATCAAACGAACATATACGCTCGCCCGGTACGCTGACGCTTGGGGCCGAGACCGCCATTCGCGCCTGGACGGAAATTGGCGAGAGCATTGCACGGGCCGGCCTGCGCAAGCTGGTGCTCGTGAACTCGCACGGCGGCAATGTGGATGTTCTGTCCATCGTTGCTCGGGAATTGCGTCTGCGCTGTCAGATGCTTTGCGTCCACACGCATTGGGCGAAGTTCGGCCTGCCAGAAAACATGTTCAGCGAAGAGGAGATTCGCTTTGGAATTCATGCTGGCGACATCGAGACGTCTTTGATGCTGCATTTCCGGCCTGATCTTGTGAAGATGGACAGGCTTGAAAACTTCGTCTCGAGCGGTGTCGCCATGGAAAAAGATTTTGCGATTTTGCGCCCGGGCGGACCAGCTCCCTTCGGCTGGATTGCGCAAGACCTGCATTCCTCAGGCGCCGTGGGCAATGCCAGCCTCGCAACCGCGCAAAAGGGCAGCGCGATTGCCGCGTTAGAAGCCAAGGGCTTTGTCGCTTTACTCGCAGACATGGCAAAGTTCGATCTGACAAACCTTGCCTGATGTCTGCCGCTTCTCAGTACGGCAGGCCGACATAGTTCTCCGCCAGCGCTGCCTGCGCCGCGCGTGAGCTGAACAAATAATCAAGCTCTGCGCCCTGCATCCGCTGCTCGAATGGGCTCGACTCAGGAAAGCGATGCAAGAGACCCGTCATCCACCATGAGAAGCGCTCTGCCTTCCAGATGCGGGCGAGCGCGCGGGCGGAATAACCATCGATGCCAGCGTTCGAGTGATCCTTGTAAAAGTCGACGAGCGCATCAAACAGATACCGCACGTCGCTCGCCGCAAGGTTGAGCCCCTTGGCGCCGGTCGGGGGCACGATGTGGGCCGAGTCACCCACCAGAAACAACCGCCCGAAGCGCATGGGCTCAGCCACAAAGCTGCGCAGCGGCGCAACGCTTTTTTCAATCGAGGGACCAGTCTCAAGGCGTTCCGCACCTTCCGGGTCGAGCCGCGTGCGCAGCTCGTTCCAGAACCGCTCGTCGGACCAATCCTCGACCTTCTCGTCGATACGGCACTGCAAATAATAGCGGCTGCGCGTCATCGAGCGCATGGAGCAGAGCGCGAACCCCTTGGGGTCGTTGACATAGATCAGCTCGTCGGAAACCGGGCGCGTGTCTGAGAGAATGCCGAGCCAGCCGAATGGATAGACGCGCTCAAATGTTTTGATGGCGTCGGTCGGCACGCTTTCCCGGCTCACACCATGATAGCCGTCGCAGCCAGCGATAAAGTCACAAGCAACGTCATGCGTCATGCCATCCTTGCGGAAGCTGACGCGTGGCTTTTCGCTGCCAAAATCGTGCAGCGTGACGTCTTCGGCCTCATAAATAATTTTGGCGCCGGATGCTGTACGAGCATCCATCAGGTCCTTGGTGACCTCCGTCTGGCCATACACCATCACCGTCTTGCCGGTGTGTTCCTTAAAATCCACCCGGTGCCGCTTGCCGTTGAAGATCAGCTCGGTGCCGGTGTGAACGAGGCCTTCAGCGTGCATGCGGGCCGCGACACCCGCCTCTTCCAGCATCGATTGCGCGCCCTGCTCCAGCACACCCGCGCGAATGCGCGACAGCACATAGTCCGGCGAACGGCGCTCCACGATGAGCGTGTCGATGCCCTGCTGGTGAAGAAGCTGGCCCAGCAGCAGCCCTGAGGGACCGGCTCCAACGATAACAACCTGTGCGCGCATCGCGTCCTCCACTGGCCGCCGCCCGGTCCCCGCATTGCAGTCAGGGTTGGACGATTTCGACGGCTATTTGTTCCACGCAAAAGTCAATATCAAGATTTGTGAGCGGTGCACATCGGATCATTTTGGCAAAGTCTTGCACTATCCCGGCAATCACAAGGGCACATCGCCTGCGTTGGCTTCGGCCGCCGAACGTCTGCCTCCGCCTTGCCGGGGGCCTGGGTACCCTTGCCGGGGGCTTGGATACCCTTGCCGGGGGCTTGGATACCCTTGCCGGGGGCTTGGCGAAGCAGTACCAATCACATTTCCGACATGGTCACAGGGCACCTGTGATTTCTCAAGCTTTCGTCTGTTCCGGGGCGCGGTTCCGCCGCCATATTTCGTCAGGGTCTCGTGCGTCGGCTTTCCACCACCTGTGCTTTGGTTTTTTGGCTTCTGGGCGCAAGCCAGGCAGCGTTTGCGGTCGAATCCGTGCGCGTGCCAAAGGACTCGCCGGCAATCGACCTGACACAAGCTATTGAGCATTACGGCGCACAGGGCGATCGACTGCAGGTCTCTACGGCTCCAGGCTCGGATGGCATCGTTCGCCGCATCGAAGTCTCGGCGCGCGAAACCGGCACCCAGCCAAGCTGGATCGTGTTCGCCCTCACCAATGACACGGACGAGCAGCTGGAACGCCTCATCGTCACGCCGCATTTCCGGCTTGTGGGTTCCGGCGTGATCTGGCCCGATCTTGGCGCCACCCGCGTGTCTGCCATTACCGCAAGCCAGGGCTTTGCACCCGAGCGTGAGGACAATACCGACGCGGACGTGTTCCGGATGACCATCGATCCTGGCACAACCGTCACATATGTTGCGGAGCTTCGCACTCCCAACCTGCCACAGATCTACCTTTGGGAGCCGGATGCCTACAAGGACAAGGAAACCAGCCTGACGCTCTACAAGGGCATTGTCATCGGCATCTCAGGGCTGCTGGCGCTCTTTCTCACCATCGTCTTTGTGGTGAAGGGGGCGGTGATCTTTCCCGCCGCCGCGGCGCTCGCATGGTCCGTGCTCACCTATGTCTGCATTGATTTTGGCTTCTGGAACAAGCTGCTGGGTCTTGGCGATGGTGGCGATAGAATATGGCGCGCCGGTGCCGAGACCATGCTCGCGGCGACCCTGCTGGTATTCTTGTTTGCCTACCTCAACCTCAGCCGCTGGCATGTGCGGGCGTCGTGGTGGGCCATTCTCTCGCTCACATTTCTGGCAGCACTGATCGGCCTCTCGATTTACGAGCCGCCCGTGGCGGCAGGCGTAGCGCGCATTGCGCTGGCAACGGTCGCCGCCGTTGGTTTCATCCTGATCCTGTATCTCTCGACCCATGGGTATGACCGCGCGGTCATGCTGATCCCGACATGGTTCCTGCTGCTCGTCTGGGTTTGTGCTGCTGGCTTCACGGTCACGGGCACGCTCACCAACGATCTTGCGTCCCCGGCGCTGATTGGCGGGCTGGTGCTGATCGTGATGCTGATCGGCTTCACCATCATGCAAAGCGCCTTTGTCGGCAGCGGCCTTGCCCACGGCACGGTAAGCGACGCTGAGCGGCGCGCGCTTGCCCTGACAGGCGCTGGCGATATCGTGTTTGATTGGGACACGGCGGCCGACCATATTTATGTGAGCCCGGAAGCTGAAAAGCAGCTCAGTCTGCGGCGCGGGTCGCTGGCCGGGTCAGCTGCTTCCTGGTTTGACCAGATGCACCCCTTCGACCGCGACCGCTACAGCACCTGTCTTGATACGGTGCTCGAACAACGCTGTGGGCGTATTGCACTCGACTTCAGATTGCGCGCTGCTGACGGGCACTATCGTTGGTTCATCCTGAAGGCGCGACCCGTGGTGGCGGCTGAGGGCGATGTCATCCGCGTGGTGGGAACCCTCTGCGACATCACAGATTCCAAGGCTGCCGAAGAGCGCCTGCTGCATGATGCCGTGCACGACAATCTGACCGGCCTGCCCAATCGCGAATTGTTTTTCGACCGGCTGCGGGCTGCCCTCATTCTGGGGCAGAGCGAGCACGATCTGCGCCCCACAATCATGTCCATCGATATTGATCGGTTCCGACAGATCAACGACGTCGTGGGTCTTTCAGCAGGTGACTCAATCCTGCTGACGGTTGCCCGTCGCCTGTCGCGCCTCTTGAAACCGCAGGACACGTTGGCCCGCATTTCAAGCGACCAGTTCGCCATCATCCTGCTGTCCGAGAGTGACACTGACGCCATCATTCCGCTGGCCGATACGATCCGCCGCGCACTGAATACCCCCGTGTCATTCGGGGATCGCGAGATCGGCCTGACAGCGTCCATCGGGCTCGCACTTTACGACCCGCAGCTCCATCCCACACCCGATGACATGATGAAGGACGCCGAGATTGCAATGGCCCACGCCAAGCGCGTTGGCGGCAATCGCATCGAAGTGTTCCGGCCCGGCATGCGCTCGCGCCGCTCGGACCGCAGCGCACTTGAGGCCGATCTGCGGCGGGCCCTTGAACGCAAGGAAATGACGATCCTGTTCCAGCCCGTGGTGCGGCTGGAAGACCGCACCGTGGCTGGGTTTGAAACGCTGCTGCGCTGGGATCATCCGCGTCTGGGGCGCCTGTCCCCACCCGACTTTCACGCGGTGGCGGAAGAAAGCGGCATGATGGCGGACCTCTGCATGTTTGCGCTCGAACAAACCGTGCGCGAGCTTGCCGCCTGGCAGCGCGCGCTGGATGTGGATCCGCCGATCTTTGCCAGCGTGAATGTCTCCTCACGCCAACTCCTGCGTCACGATCTTCTGCAGGATGTCCGGGCGGTTCTTGGCCGCACACCGGTCCTGCCGGGGACGCTGAAACTCGATCTTGGCGAAAACCTGATGATGGAGAACCCGGAATATTCGACGCAGATGCTGCACCGGCTGCGCGAACTTGGGGCTGGGCTCTGTTTGAGCGAATTTGGCGCGGGCTCATCCTCCATCGGCTATCTGCAGCGCTTCCCCTTCGACTGCCTCAAGATCGATCTGTCGTTCCTGAACGGCACGGGTCGCGATGGTCGCCCGAGCATCCTGCCCTCAGTCATTAGCCTGGCGAACGATCTGGGCATGCGGGTCATTGCCAGCGGTATGGAACTCGAAGCTGACGCTGATGAGCTTCTCATGGCTGGCTGCGAATTTGCCCAAGGGCTCGCCTTTGGCCAGCCCCTGACGCCTCAGGAAGCCCGCCGCCTTGTGGGGGCGGCCGTCGAGGCGGCCTGAGAACAGGTTTGTTTTGTTAAAGAACACCGATGGGCCGGGTGCCCGTAGGCAAGCATCAAATTCAGACTTATCTTACGTGTCATCAAAAGCGGCGCGACAGGCCCCACCATGACGGTGAAACGGCGGGACGAACTGGAAAAACTGACGCCCGCCTTGCGGCGCTTTGCGCATGCGCTGACAGCGGGCGAGCAAGCCACCACGAATTCACAATCGCTCGGCCTCGCAGACCTGCTGGTGCACAACGCACTGCAACGCGGGCTTGATCTGCAAATGGGTCGCTGGCCCAACGGGCTCCGGTTGTTTTTGTATGGCAGCATTGTTGCTGCCAACCGGCAACGCCTGCAGGGCGATGCGAATTCGCATGCGCCCAACTCGGGCGTGGTGAACGACCACGCTGCGCCACATGCAATCGCTTCTGCAGCCATTTCGCACAGCGTGCGATCAAATTTGCCCATCGTTGCAGCCGTGCAGTCGCTCCCGTTGCAGGAGCGCGAGGCCCTGCTGCTGACCGGGCTTGAGCATCTCACCCATTCCGAGACTTGCGAAGTTCTCCGCATCACGCAGCCGGAACTTTTGACGTGCCTCGTTCATGCGCGCCAACGCATCTCGGCGCAGATGGGCACAGCTTTAAGGTTGGCTCGCGCGTCGCGTGACGGCGCGAACCATGACGCGTCAACGCATCGAGTCTCATCCGGAACCACTTCGCGCCACCTGCGGGTGGTGAAATGAGCAGCCCGCATCATCCGGTCTCCGCGCATGATCTGATCGCCTACCTGGATGGCGAACTGGATGGGGCCCGTATTCGGTTTCTCGACGACGAGCTTCGCAAGGATGCCGTGCTGGCAGATCAAATTGCCGACTGGCGGCACCAAAACGAGCTCCTCCATGCGGCCTTCGATCCGATCGCCGCACGCAGCATGCCCAGAGAGCTCATCAATGCGCTGCCAAGCGCACCCACTCGCCTTTCCCCGAAACGCCGCAAATCGGACAGGCCAACGGAGTGCACGCCACCCCTGCAGGCACACACAGCCCCTTCGCACGCCCGCAGCGCGCTGGGCATGGCGATCGCCCTCACGTTGGCCTTTCTGGGCGGCGCTGTTTTTGTGGGCCTGACCGGCGCGAGCTGGACCCATGGCCGCTCCACCGGCCCGCAACTGGTACAACTTGCAGCACCCATTTTTCCGGATGCGGGGCGTCGCATGGCGCTGCGGGCACTTGAAACGCGCGCGACCTATCAGGGACTTTTTGCGGATGCTGCGCCATCCAAAGGCGGCACAAATTTAGCCCTGCGTCCGCGCGGGGACGTCGACAAGGCAAGCGCAGATGCATGGCTCAATGCTATTTTGCGGCTTGATGCTGGCACACCCAACCTGAACGACCTTGGACTGACGCTGGTGAGCACGCGCCTCACCCCGGCCGAGCAAGGCCCCGCCGTTTGGTTGGTCTACGCGGCATCTGGAGGGGCGAGCCCGCATGACCGCGCCGTCTCGCTCTTTGTGACGCGGATTGCAGCACCCGACGCGGCACCGCGCTACGAGCAGGATGCGCAAGCTGCCACGATCTACTGGACCAATGCCGGGCTTGGCTTTGCCGTCACTGGGCCGCGCGAGCAGGACGAATTGGCGAGTGTCGCCAATGCACTCCGCCAGACATGGGGACCTGCCCGCTAGGTGAGATCCTGGCGTGGGTTCCACGGATGCTCATCGCGCATCTTTTTCGCCAAAGCTTCGAGTGCAGGATCTGCCGCCTCAGGCAGCATCACGCGCAACGTCACCAGCAGATCGCCGGCCGCCATGGTGCTCGACGCGGGTAGACCTTTGCCACGCAGCCGCAAGGTGCGACCCGAGTTAGATTTTGGCGGAATGGTCAGCTCAAGCGCCTTGCCCAGGGTCGGCACGGCAACTGGTCCACCAAGCACGGCCTCATATAAGGTCAATGGCAGGTCAAGCCGCAGATCGCGCCCTTCGACTTTGAAGAACGGATGGCGCGCGATCTTGATGGTGATGAGCGCATCGCCCGCGTCCATGCCCGGCCCGGACTGGCCCTGCCCCTTGAGGCGGATCGTCTGTCCATCATCCACGCCAGCCGGAATTGAGACTTCCAGCGTGCGCCCTGTCGGCAGCGTGACGCGTGCCTTGCCGCCATTCACGGCCTCGGCGAGCGAAACGCTCACCGTCCCCGTATAATCCTCGCCCTTGGGAGCCTGACGAGCCCGCCCGCGCGTGCGCGCAGCACCGCCCCCGCCAAACAGATCTGCGAAAATGTCGCTTGGATCAATTCCGGCCCCCGCAAACGGACCGCCGCCCGCATTGAACTCGAAATGCTCGAACCCGCTCGCGCCGCCCGGACCAGGCCCGCGACGAAATCCGCCAGCTGAATTGGGATCAAAGCCCTGAAACTTGGGCTTTCCATCGCCGTCGATCTCGCCACGGTCGAATTGTCCGCGCTTGGCCTCTTCACCAAGGATTTCATAAGCCTGATTGGCCTCGGAAAACTTCTCCTTGGCCTTCGGGTCCGACTTGTTGTGGTCGGGATGAAATTTCTTGGCGAGCTTGCGGTACGCCTTCTTGATGTCGTCGGCGCTGGCAGACTTTGCCACGCCAAGTACCTGATATGGATCACGCATGGATGAGCCCACTCCCGCTTCCGCCCACACTTGGCGCGAAAGCAATGTCTCTTAATCTGATTTGGGGATCGAGCAGGGTCCGCGCAAGATCTGTGTCCCCGGCAAGATCTGCGCGTCAGCCCTGTAGTCTGGCCTTCACCAGTCCGCTCGCCTTGGCAAAGTCCATGCGTCCGGTGAAAGCAGCCTTCAGCGCGCCAACCACCTTGCCCATGTCCTTGACGCTGGCCGCTCCGGTTTCAGCAATGGCTTTGTCGATGGCGGCATTGACCTCATCATCCGACATCTGCTTGGGCAAAAACGCCTGGATGATGACGATTTCCTCGCGTTCCTGCGTGGCCAGATCCTCACGTCCTGCCTGTTCATAGATGCCAAGGGATTCCTGACGGCTTTTCACCATCTTCTGCAGCAAGGCCAGGATATCGTCATCGCTGACAGTCTTGCCGAGCCCGCGCGCCTCAATGTCCTTGTCCTTGAGAGCCGCCTGAATCATTCGCACTGTGGCAACACGCCGTTTGTCGCCGGCCTTCATGGCCTCTTTGACGACGCTCATGAACTGGTCACGCATGCTTTGGTTCTCCAATTTAGGGTTACGATGAGGCTCGCGGATGGCTTGTGGACGGCCCGCCTAAAGGAGGCCAGAGCGTTCTTGCAAGCCTCTGAAATACTGAGGTTTTCTACTTATTTTATGGATGGGAGCCCAACATCACGGGGTTGACGTTGCCCACCTGCTCGCCTAGCGTCCCGCGCAATCGAAAGCCCCTGTATCCTGCGCACGGACGCTGCGGCCCTTGAGCTGCCGCCGATGACACGCGCGACCAACGGTGTAATGCGAGCATGAGCGCCATACAAGACGAGACCGCAGGCTGGCAGGTGCCAGTCAAGACCGCCCTTCTGGTTCTGGCCGATGGCACTGTCATTGAAGGCTATGGCCTTGGGGCAACCGGAACCGGTGTCGGCGAAGTTTGCTTCAACACCGCGATGACGGGTTACGAGGAAATTCTGACGGACCCCTCCTACACGGGCCAGATCGTCACGTTCACGTTTCCGCACATCGGCAATGTCGGCACCAACAAGGAAGACGTTGAAACCGTCAACCCGGCGCAGGGCTCCAGTGTTCGCGGCATCGTGGTCCACGCGGCGATCACAGACCCAGCCAATTGGCGCAACGTTGAGCATCTCGATCATTGGTTGAAAGCCCGCAACATCGTTGGAATTTCGGGTGTTGATACGCGCGCACTGACCGCCCTCATACGCGCCAACGGCATGCCAAATGCGGTCATCGCCCATGCGCCGGACGGCAAGTTTGACATCATGGCGTTGAAGGCCGAGGCCGCCGCCTGGCCCGGCATCAACGGCATGGATCTCGTGCCCTTCGTGACCACCACCCAGCGCTACGATTGGGATGAGACCATCTGGACATTGGGCGAAGGTTTTGGTCGCCTCACGGCACCGGCCCACAAGGTTGTTGCCATTGACTACGGGATCAAGACCAACATCCTGCGTTTGCTCTCGAACGCTGGATGCGCGGTGACGGTCCTTCCGGCGACCGCGAGCTTTGCCGAGATCATGGCCCACAAGCCCGATGGCGTGTTCCTGTCCAATGGCCCCGGCGACCCGGCGGAGACTGGCAAATACGCGGTCCCGGTCATTCAAGAGGTGCTGGAAGCGCGGGTCCCGACGTTCGGCATCTGCCTCGGGCATCAGCTTCTGGGTCTCGCGCTCGGTGGCAAAACGATGAAAATGCATCAGGGCCATCACGGCGCAAACCATCCAGTCCAGGACAAGACGACCTCGAAAGTCGAGATCGTCTCGATGAACCACGGCTTTGCGGTCGATCCTTTGAGCCTGCCCACCCATGCGGTCGAAACCCACATCTCACTCTTCGATGGGTCGAACTGCGGTATCGCGCTGACCGACCGGCCGGCCTTTTCCGTGCAACACCATCCGGAAGCCTCCCCCGGTCCGCAGGACAGTCATTATCTGTTTGATCGGTTTGTCGGCATGATGGAAAAGGCCAAGTTGGAACATACGCCATCATCCGCGTCGCATTAAAAGTGGGCGGACAAGTACATTTCAAGGTTTGGGCGATTGTCGCACGGCCCGGATTGTTGGATGTCTAGGTGATGAGCTGGCTGACCTTCTGGAACGGCACACATTCGATCTATGCGGGGCCGCGCCACAAGGCCCTGCATTATGAGATCATTGCGCGTGACATCGCGGCACTGATCCCGTCGGGTGCTGGAACTGTTCTGGACTATGGCTGTGGCGAGGCGACATCCGCGGCGCTCGTCGCCAACCAATGTCAGCAGCTTCTTTTATATGACGCAGCACCAAGGGTCCGCGCTCTGCTGGCAGATCTCTATCAGACGACCCCGCGCATTCGCGTCCTCGATGAACAAGCACTTGCTGCCATCCCAGATCGGTCACTGAGCGTGATCGTCGCCAATTCCTTGGCGCAATATCTGACGAAGAACGAACTTGCCGCGCTCCTCGACTCGTGGTCGCAGAAGCTGAAGCCCTATGGCCTGCTCTTGCTCGGCGACATTATTCCGCCGGACGCAAATGCTTTTGGGGACGCCGCCGGTTTGCTGAAATTTGGCTGGGCAGAAGGGTTTTTTGTTACGGCTGTGTGCTCACTGGCCAAAACACTGTTCTCGGATTATCGCCAACTTCGCCAAAGTCTTGGACTATCGCGCTATAGCGCCACCGACATGATTGCGTTGATGCAGGCGCATGGACTGATTGCAGAGCGCGCCCCCAGCAACATTGGGCACAATCAATGTCGCATGCTCTTCAAGGCGACATTGAAGCCCGCGTCTCTGCCGGTCTGATCAGGCATTCAACAGCGCCATCGCGGCATCATGAACACGCCGATCACCGGCCGCGATGATCGAGCCGCCTTTGGCAGCGTCCTCACCAGCCCACGTCGTCACGATGCCACCGGCCCCCTCGATGATGGGGATCAGAGCCGCCACGTCATATGGCTTCAAATTGCTCTCAATGACGAGATCGATGTGACCGGCCGCCAGCGCACAATACGCGTAGCAATCGCCGCCATAGCGTGACAGACGCGTTTCGCGCTCGACCCGGAAGAAGCGCTCGCGCGTTTCGCCGGGCAGCAGCCCCGGATGAGTCGTCATGATTGTTGCGTCCTTCAGACCAGCGCAGGGCCGCGTGTGCAATTTGCGCTCAACCAATTGGTCGGGTTTTGTCGCGGACGGGCCCCGCCAGGTGGCACCTGCCCCATCGCCAGAAAAGCGCTCACGCGTGAAGGGCTGATGCATCATGCCGTAAATCGGGCGGCCTTTGTGCTGCAGGGCAATCAACGTGCCCCAGAGCGGCAGACCGGAAATGAAGCTCTTGGTGCCATCGATGGGGTCAAGCACCCAGACATATTCAGCGTCCGCGTTCTCAGACCCGAACTCTTCGCCAATGATGCCGTGGCTGGGGAAGCTGCGTTTGATGAGCCCACGCAGCAATGTCTCAGCGGCGCGATCCGCCTCGGTCACAGGATCGAAAACGCCACCGCCCGACTTGTCGACAGCCCCGATGCTGGAGCGAAAAAACGGCAGGATTGTCTCGCCGGACGCGGTCGCCAGTTCGTCGATAAAGTCACCAAAATCAACAGGGCGCATGCAATCTCCGAGGGCTCGAGCACTCGGCATTTCATACACGAGGGCCCGCGTCACTGCGAGGGGCGATAATCGATTGGCTCGCGGACGGGCGCGGTCGCCGTGACAAATATTTTGCACTGCACCATTTTCGACTTGCATTTTGTGCGGTGCAATGTATCTTGAAGTTGCGCGACAGTTTCTGTCGCCGATGCCCTCCTTGGGCGTTTCCTCCCTTGACTTGGGCCGCCTCTCGGGGCGGCCTCTTTCGTTTTAAAGCCTCGGAGAATTCAGGAGGCTGGCCTCCACGGCACGTTATCAGTCGCTCACTCGGCAGCCGCCTTCAAATCCAGGCCCTGGCCGCCAAAGGCTTCCGCTAGCGCCAGCGACATGACGCGCAAGTCGCGCCGCAGGGGTTCAAAGCCGCGATTGGGGATCAGCGTCGCCTCGTCCATGTAAAGCGCCCGGTTCAATTCAATCTGAACCGCATGGCATCCGGCTTTCGGATTGCCGTAATGCTCCGTGATGAAGCCACCAGCGTAGGGCTTGTTGCGGTGAACGCTGTAGCCAAGCCGCCGCAGCTCATATTCCATCACATCCAGAACAATGGGTGCGCAGCTCGTGCCATAGCGATCACCCAGCACGATATCAGCCCGTGGGCGGTCGTTGCCCGTCGAGGGCATGGAGTGACAATCCACCAGCAGAACGTGATTGAACGCCGTCAACGTCCGCACGAGCAGGCGACGCAACTCGTCATGATAGGGCTGATAGAGAGCGGCGACACGCTCCAGTCCCTCCTCCACACTCATCCGACGGGCGTAAATTTCCTGCCCATCGCTGACGAGCCGCGCAATCGTTCCGAGGCCTCCAGCCACCCGCAGGGAGCGCGTGTTGGCGTAGGACGGCAAACGGCCCTCAAACATGCGTGGATCGAGTTCAAACGCCTCCCGATTGACATCAAGAAATGCGCGCGGAAACCGCGCCCGCAGCAAGGGCGCGCCAATGTCTGAGGCAAATGCAAAAAGATCGTCCACAAAGGCATCTTCTGACCGGCGCAGGGCCAGCGGATCCAGCCGCGTCGCGCTGAGAAACGCGTCGGGATAGATGCAACCCGAATGGGGCGACGAGAACACGAGTGGCAACGCCTGCGACGTTGGATCACTCACCTCGACCGGCGGCCACAGCTCTGGCTCCGCCGGGCGCGGGGCAGCGGCGTGGTCCTGCCCCGGAGCAACCGCCTTCAGGGGGTCAAAAAGGTCACGCTGCCTGGTACTCATATTCGTCCCTTTGCCGCGTCCATGCCCCTTGGATTGGATGAGCCTTTGCAAGCACTCTGCCAATTGCCTTGGAGAGTGTCCACCAGATCGGAGGATGCGTGCAGCCGCGCTTTGCAATCTGACAACGATGTATCCACACCAGATATTCAAATCTCACCAATATGATCGCAACGAATTCACTCGTTGTTTACCGAGCCGGGGCCTTATGGTGGTCACAGACACGAGGCTTCAATGACAGATACGGCTCCCATCGCGACAAAGATCCTTCTCGCCGAAGACGATAATGACATGCGGCGTTTTTTGGTGAAGGCGTTGCAAAACGCAGGCTATGCCGTAGCGTCATTTGACAATGGCCTGTCCGCGTACAATCGCCTGCGCGAAGAGCCTTTTGAATTGCTGCTGACTGATATTGTCATGCCGGAGATGGACGGGATTGAGTTGGCCCGCCGGGCCACCGAACTCGACCCAGACATCAAGGTCATGTTCATCACAGGCTTTGCGGCTGTCGCCTTGAATCCTGACAACAACGCGCCGAAGGATGCCAAGATCCTGTCGAAGCCCTTCCATTTGAAAGACCTCGTGTCCGAAGTGCAGCGCCTACTGACAGCGGCCTGATCTGGGCTTAGGTCGCTCGCCCGCGCCTTATGAGCCTGCGCCACCCGTATAGCGCGGGGCCTTGCGACCAAGCCCGTCGTAAAGATCGAGCATGCGCTCGCGCCAGGCGTAGACCGGGTCGCCCTCCAGAAGGAGATCTTGCTGCGAGACGCAGCGCGCCCACATAAAATGCCCCATCACAATGTAATCAGCATATCCCGGCGTCGCGCCGCTGAGATAGAGCTGGTTGGGCGTCTCGCCCGAGCCCAATGTCAGCCGCAGCGGATGCAGCGCGCTCTTCATCTCCGCGCGGGTGATATCCAGAGGTGCGGCAAACTCTTCCAGCTTGCGACCAAGACGGGCCTCGCGGCTTTCGCGAAAATACGCTTTGTCCTTGTCAGCAATCGCGGCAAACAACTCCGGCATGATGGTGCGCATGACGATTGGCGACAGCGTGATCTGCGTCCATTGCTTGATGAAGCTGCACAGGGCGCGAGCCTGGGCGCTGTCCATCAACAAGGGCCGGTCCGGGTAAATATCATCGAGGTAATCGGCGATATGCGAACTGTCGGAGATCACCGTGCTGCCATCGCGCAACACAGGCACGGTGCCTTGGCCTGAAAACGCAATGGTGTCTTTGTCCGTAAAGCGCCAGGGATGGGAGGTGGCGGTCAGGCCCTTGTGCGCCAGCGCATAATGGATGCGCCAGCAGTAAGGGCTGAAACGCACGTTGTCGTCCGCGCCCGCCAGGTCCCAGATTTCAAGCGACATGCAAACTCCCTTGTCTTGTGTGCGCGCGCCGTGAGACGCGTTCAATCTTCAGCTGTCTCAAACGCCAAAGGATCAAACTCGCGCGTCACCGAGCAAAACTCGCATGTGACGCTGATGCGGCCATCATCGCCAATCATGTCGGTGCGCTCCTGCTTGGTGAAATTGCGCAACATCGTCTCGATGCGCTCCTGCGAGCAGCGGCAGGCATCGCGCACCGGCTGCCCGTCGAACACGGTAACGCCGCGCTCGTGGAACAGCCGATACAACAGCCGCTCGCTTGACAGCATGGGGTCGACCAACTCGTGATCTTCCGTGGTGCCAGCGAGCGCCTTGGCCTCAGCCCAGGCATCGTCCTCGTCCACTGTGAGGCTGGTCGCACCCTCTGGTGCATCGCCCGGCGGCAGATCGGCTTGGCGCTGCCGGTCGGGGCTTGTGGGCATGAATTGCACAATCAGTCCCCCCGCCCGCCAGCTTGTGCCTGAGCCTGTAACGCTCTGCGCCACTGCCAACCGCACCAGAGTGGGGATCTGCTCGGACTGGCGGAAATACTGATGCGCTGCCTCTTCAAGGCTCTGGCCTTCAAGCGCCACCACACCCTGATAGCGCGAGATTTCCGCACCTTGCTCAATTGTCAGGGCCAGATGGCCATGTCCCAGCAATTGCGCGGGCGATGTCTCGCCAGCCGCCTCGGCCTCGGCCAATCGGTTTGCGTTAAAGCGGGCAAAGGCGCGCACACGGTCGGGCGCATCAAAATCCACGACCAGCATGTCGATCGGCCCGTTGCTGCGCGTTTGCAGCTGAAACCGACCTTCAAATTTCAACGACGAGCCAAGCAGAACCGTCAGCGCCGTGGCCTCGCCCACAAGACGCGCGACCGACGGCGGATAGGCATGTTGATCCAGAATGCGATTGATCGATGGGCCCAGTCGCACAATGCGGCCGCGCACGTCGAGCGCTTCCACCGCAAACGGCATGACCTGATCATCCAGGCCGACGTCCGACACCGGACGTGTGGTCAGAACGCTCATGAAGCCCCCACGCCAAAGCACCAGGCCAGAATGCCCTTTTGCGCATGCAGGCGGTTTTCAGCTTCATCGAAAACAACCGATTGCGGCCCATCGATCACCTCGTCGGTGACCTCTTCGCCGCGATGCGCCGGCAAACAATGCATGAAGATCGCATCCTTGTGCGCCGCCTGCATCAGCTTCGCGTTGACCTGGAACGGCTGCAGCAAATTGTGCCGACGGCGGGCTTCTTCTTCATCGCCCATGGATACCCAGCAATCCGAGACCACCGCTTGCGCGCCATCGACCGCCTCAAACGGATCCTCCGTGATGTGCAAGTTTACGCCATTGGCCTTGGCCCATTCCAGCACACGCTTGGGTGGGGCAAGTTCGGCCGGCGTTGCGAGGCGGATTGAAAAATCAAAGCGCTGCGCCGCTTCAATCCAGCTTGTCAGAACGTTGTTGGAATCGCCGGTCCAGGCGACCGTCGCGCCCTTGATGGGCCCGCGATGCTCTTCGAAGGTGAGCACATCCGCCATCACCTGACAGGGATGCGAGCGCTTGGTCAGCCCGTTGATCACCGGCACGGTCGAATGGCGCGCGAGTTCAATCAGATCATCATGATCGAGCACACGGATCATGATGGCATCGACAAAACGCGACAGGACGCGCGCCGTGTCGGCGATGGATTCACCCCGCCCCAATTGCATTTCAGCGCCTGTCAGCATGATCGTTTCCCCACCCAGTTCGCGCATGGCAAGATCAAATGACACACGCGTGCGGGTCGAGGGACGATCGAAGATCATCCCAAGCATGTGACCCGTCAGGGGACGCACGCGGCTCTGCACGCCCCGGCGACGCGCCTGCTTCATCTTGGCGGAGGCATCCAGAATGCGCCGCAGATCGTCTGCGGGAATGTCAGACAGATCGAGAAAATGTTTTGGGGTCGGCGTATCTGACGGCGAACTCATTTCGCTGGCTCCTTGGCAAAGGTGGCGCAGGCCGCCTCCAGCCGCTTGATGGCTTCGCGCACGTCATCTTCGCCAATGATCAGCGGCGGCAACAGGCGCACGACATTGTCGCCCGCCGGGATAATCAAAAGCCCCTGCGCGCGCGCAGCGGCCGCAAAATCACCGTTGGGCACATTGAGTTTCAAACCCAGTAACAGGCCCTCGCCGCGCACCTCAGCAATGACGTGCGGATAATGATCCCGCAATTGCGCGAGGCGTTGCTTGAAGAACAGGCCAATCTGCGCGGTGCGATCCAGAAAGCCCGGCTCCAGCACAATATCGAGCACGGCATTGCCAATGGCCGTGCCCAGCGGATTGCCGCCATAGGTTGTGCCATGCGTGCCGTAGGTCATGCCCTTGGCGGCCTCATGCGTCGCCAAACAGGCCCCAAGCGGAAAGCCACCCCCGATCCCCTTGGCCACGGCCATGATGTCGGGCGCAACGCCACTGTGTTCGTAAGCGAAGAATTTGCCGGTGCGACCCACACCCGTCTGCACTTCGTCAAAAATCAGCAAGAGGCCGTGTTCATCGCAAAGCGCGCGCAGGCCCTTGAGGCATTGCGGCGGCACGGAGCGAATGCCGCCTTCGCCCATAATAGGCTCAATCAGAATGGCGGCGGTCTGCGGCGTGATGGCAGCCTTCAGCGCGTCGTGATCTGCAAACGGAACCTGGTCAAATCCGTCGACCTTGGGGCCAAAGCCCTCAAGATATTTGGGGTTCCCGCCAGCCGCCACGGTTGCGAGCGTGCGGCCATGGAAGGCACCTTCGAATGTAATAATGCGATACCGCTCGGGATGACCGTTCGCGAACTGATATTTACGTGCTGTCTTGATGGCGCATTCCATTGCTTCTGCGCCGGAATTTGTAAAAAACACCACGTC
>CAIZGQ010000833.1 GCA_903932565.1 uncultured Hyphomicrobiales bacterium | reverse complement strand
GCGCGGAGACGTCGGGCTTCAGATCGAGCACCAACCGCGCTGATCCTTCTGCTGCGATGACGTCGCGCAGAGAAGGCGACAACGCGTAGATCGCACCGCCCTCCATGCCTGCCGCTGTCACCATGGCTTCGCCGCGGATCTCCTGATCAGCAACGTGAAAGCTCGCGCCCTTCAGCGGGTGTCCGGCAAAGCGGTCCCGAAAAATCGCCGACCACGCAAGTTCGAATCCGCAATTTGAGGGCTTCAGTGGCGCGACATCGATGCCCGCGCTTATGAAGACACTGACCCAATCCCCGGTCGAACCCAGTCGCGGCCACGACGCACCGCCAAGCGCAAAGATCACGCCATCCGCCGCAATCGAACGGGGGCCGTCCGGCGTGATGAACGACAGACTTACTTGCGAGCGCTGCGCGTCAGGCCTTTGCGAAACATCATCAAATTGGTGACGCAGTGCAAACTGGACACCCTTGCCGGTCAATCGACGTAGCCACGCGCGCAGCAAGGGACTGGCCTTGAAGCTTTTGGGAAACACACGGCCCGAGCTGCCAACAAAGGTGGGCTCGCCCAGCTCTTCACTCCAGGCGCGCAGCGCCGCTGGCGGGAAGTGTGTCAGCGCCGCTTCGAGTTTTGCTTGGGATCCTTTGTAGCGGGACATGAAGGCGGCCAAGTCTTCACTATGCGTGAGATTCAAACCGCCGCGACCCGCCAGCAGGAACTTGCGGCCCACACTCGACATCCGATCATAAACGGTGATCAGCACGCTGCCGGATCGATCAGACGCCTGCGCCAGGTCAGCGAGTTTTTCGGCTGCCATCAGTCCTGCAGGGCCGGCCCCAACAATCGCGATATTCCTGAAGGTCATACTTCACCCTGCAATCCATGACGTCGCGTGACGCGCAGGGTGTAGAAGACATCCCGTGTCTGCTCTGCGTTACGACTTTTGTTCATGCCGAGAGATAGCCTCGCGCGTGCCCGTGGCGCAACCCTGCCCTAAATCCATGCACTCCGCTCGCACCTCTTTGACCTGCATCAAAGAGCCTTGCAGCAACGCCCTCCATGGTGACCCGCAAAACAGACGTGAAACGCCATCTCTTGGCCGCCTGTTTGTCCAACGCTGCTTTCTTTCACTCCAGGACCGTCCCATGGCGCAGGCAAGTTCAATTCCCAAACATCTGAGAGGCGGCGAGGTCGGTCTTGCGATCGCCTTCATCGCCCTTGCGCTGTTTTCCGTTCTCGTGGCGTCAAACGCTTACACAGGTGCCTTCGCCTTCCATGCGTGGCTCTTCGTGTTTGGCAGCATGGGCGCTGTGTTTGCCATCGCGCATCGCTACGGCGAGCGCGGTGCCGAGCTGCCGCCCCAAGTGATCGACGGGAAACCCAATTACAATTGGGGACCCGTGAAGTTTGGAGCCATCGCGTCACTGTTCTGGGGGATTGCTGGCCTGACAGTCGGCCTCTACATCGCGCTGGAACTGGCTTTCCCGGTTCTGAACTTTGATTTTGCCTACATCAACTTCGGCCGATTGCGGCCGCTGCACACATCGGCTGTGATTTTTGCCTTTGGCGGCAATGTCCTTCTCTCGACATCGCTTTACATCGTGCAGCGGACAAGTCGGGCGCGCCTGGCGGGCGACCTCGCACCCTGGTTCGTGATTTTGGGTTACAACTTTTTCATCCTGATTGCGGGCACAGGTTATCTTCTGGGCATCACGCGCGGCCATGAATATGCCGAACCCGAATGGTACGCGATCCTCTGGCTTGTGATTGTGTGGGTCACCTATTTGCTGGTGTTTCTCGCCACACTCGCCAAACGCACCGAGCCCCATATCTATGTGGCAAACTGGTTCTTTCTCGCCTTCATCGTGACGATTGCGGTCCTGGTCCTGGGCAACAATACCGAAGTGCCGATCTCGATCTATTCGTCGAAGTCCGTGCCGGTGTGGTCGGGCGTGCAGGATGCGATGATCCAATGGTGGTATGGCCACAACGCGGTGGGCTTTTTCCTCACCGCCGGCTTCCTCGCCATCATGTATTATTTCGTGCCCAAGCGCGCTGAG
>CAIZGQ010000832.1 GCA_903932565.1 uncultured Hyphomicrobiales bacterium | reverse complement strand
GTGCAGATTTTTGATTCGTGGTCTGGCGTGTTGCCGGTCGGTGAATTTGAGCGCTGGTGTCTCAAGCCCGTCTTGTCGCTCATCGCAAAAGTGCGGGCGCAGGAGCCCAACGCGCGGATTATCGCATTCCCGCGTGGCGCTGGTCCCTATCTGTCGCGCTTTGTGGGCACGGATGGGCTCTCGGCCCTTGGTCTCGACACATCGATTGATCCCGCCTGGGCGGCGAGCACCCTGCCAAAGACCCTGACGCTGCAGGGCAATCTTGATCCGCTGGCAATTCTCACCGGTGGTGCAGCGCTGGACGAATCCGTACGCCGCATTCTGGATGCGATGAAGGGTCGTCCGCACATCTTCAATCTCGGCCACGGAATTCTGCCCGAGACACCGATTGCCCATGTCGAGCAATTGCTGAAAATCATCCGTGGCTGATAACGCGCCGCTATTTGCGCTCGTGCAGGGCCTTTGTTGCGTCCTGCACAGCCTGCGCAAGAGTCGGGCAACGCCCATCAATGAGACGGGCTGATTCCTGTTGCCGACGCCGGTTCTGCGGGCAATGGGGCACGGGGCCAAGAATCACGTCACCGCCATCAGCCCCCGTCATCTGGATCGACAGGGTCACCCAACATTGCGGACATTTGACGATCATTCGAGACACCTGAACCAGCAACATTGCGAAATCTGTTCTGGCACCTCAGCCAGCGAAAGCAAGCCCAAAACAAACGGCACCCGCCTTGGGGTGCCGCATGTGTATCGGTGTGCATGTCCTTGTATGAAGACGCACCATGCAAGGTTGCGTGGTGCTTAGATGGAGGCTTGCGCCGCTTTCAGGCAATCAAGCTCCAGATATTTCTGGAACCCCTTCAGCTCGACCTTCGAGGGGCCAAACTGCGAGCGCAGCGCCAGCACCTTGTCCATCCCTTCCGGCACAATCTCGGCGCCCGGCGTCAGGCCGGACTTTGGTGAGAGCAAGCTCTTCATCACGGCCTTTGCCGCAGCAGGCTGGATTTCCGGCATCTTTTCCAACAGCAGTGCCTCGGCAGCATCAACGTTTGCAGGATCGAGCGTCCACGCAAGGCCCTTCAAATAAGACGCCAAGAACTTCGTCACAATCTGCGCATGATCGCGCAGATAGCTGCGACGTGCCGCGATGATGCCACCCTGATATGCGGGATAAATGCGCGTGCTGACATCGAGCAAATGGAAGCCGGATTTCACCGCAATGCTGGTGAACGGCTCAATGGTGATCGTGCCCGCATGGTCGCCCGCTTTCACAGACTGCCAGCGCTGCGGCGTCGCGCCCACCGGCGCAATCTGATACGAGGCGACCGGCACATCCGCGCGGCTCAGCATATCAATCAGTGCGAAGGCAAAACCAGTTGCGAGCGCGTCAAGCGCGATGCTTTTGCCCTTCACGTCTGCATGCGTCTTGATGTCGGGCGACACAATGAACCCGAGTTCGAGCTGCGTTGCGCCCGCCACCACGCAATAATCAGGATCGATGCCGGGTTTCGC
>CAIZGQ010000831.1 GCA_903932565.1 uncultured Hyphomicrobiales bacterium | reverse complement strand
CACCGGGCTTGCGCTTGGGGCTGTCTATGTACTGCTGGCCATTGGCCTGTCGCTGATCTTTGGCATGCTGACGGTGGTCAACTTTGCCCATGGCGCGTTCTTCATGCTGGGCGCTTATGTTGGCGTCTGGCTCTTGTCGCTGGGCTTCAATTTCTGGGTTTGCCTTGTCGCCGTGCCACTTCTTGTGGGCGGCATCGGGCTCGTCGTTGAGCGCGTGCTTGTCCGCCCGCTGTACGGCCGTGGCATTGACTATCCCCTGCTCCTCACGTTCGGCCTGAGCTACGTGATCGTGGAATGCGTCCGCATCATCTTCGGCAAAACGGGATATCCGGTCGACACACCAGAGGTGATGCAATCGGCCATCGACATCGGCATTGGCTACTTCCCCGCCTACCGCCTCTTCATCATGGCCATCACCGCCGTCATTCTGTTCGGCCTTTGGCTGTTTCTGGAAAAAACAAGCTATGGCCTCATCATTCGCGCCGGTGCGCGCGATCCGCAGATCGTCAGCGTGCTTGGCGTCAATGTAGCCCGCGTCTGGCTGCTGGTGTTTGGCCTGGGCTGTTCGATGGCCGGAATTGCCGGGCTGCTGGCAGCGCCCCTGCAGGGTGCCAGTCCTGAAATGGGCGGGCCCATTCTGGCGGAAGCCTTTGTCGTCACGGTTGTTGGCGGCATGGGCTCTTTAATGGGCGCTGTCGTGGCAGGACTTCTGGTTGGCTGCGTCGTCAGCATGACGGCCCTATTCGCGCCCGAGATGGCGAAAGTTTCCATCTTTGCGTTGATGGCAATTGTGCTGCTGGTGCGTCCGCAAGGCCTGTTTGGCCGCGCTGGCCTGATGAGCTGAACCCGGATGACCCTGTCAACACTCGCACACGCACCCGCCACGGCACTCCAGCGCCACCCACTTTATGCGAAGCTGAAAAGCCATCGCGTGCTGCTGGCCGCGCTGTTTCTCGTGGTCTTCCCGTTTCTGCTGCCGCTGAAAGCGGTGGCCGTCAATATTCTGATCTACGGACTCTATGCCGTCGGCTTCAATTTGCTGTTTGGCTATCTGGGTCTTTTGTCGTTTGGCCACTCGGCTTTGTTTGGCACAGGTGCCTATCTCTGCGGCATTGCGATCGCGCATTTCGGCCTGCCCTGGTGGGCGGCGCTCATCATCGGCACGATCAGCGGCACCTTGATGGCAGCCCTCATGGGCGTCATCGTCGTACGCACGCGCGGCATTTACTTCGCCATGGTGACAATGGCGCTGTCGCAATGCGTGTATTACGTCTTCTACCAGGCGACGTCCTGGACCGGCGGCGAGAATGGCCTGCGCGGCATCAACATCTCGACGCTCAATCTCTTCGGATTGAAGATCAATTTTCTGGATCCGTTGACACGTTATTACGTCGTCGCGGCTTTGGTCGTGGGGGCCCTGTGGTTCCTGTCGCGCATTCTGGCTTCGCCCTTCGGCGCAGTGCTGGAAGCGGTGCGCGAAAATGAATCCCGCGCCCGGGCATCCGGCTACAACATTGATCGTGTCCGCCTCGTTGCTTTCACGTTATCGGGCGCGTTTTGCGGATTGGCCGGCGCACTGCAGGCCATCCATCTTGCCATCGTGCCCATCGAGACGTTGCATTATGACACCTCGGGCCTCGCGGTGATGATGTGTCTGCTGGGTGGCATGGGCACCTTTTTTGGGCCCTTCGTCGGCGCCGGGCTGTTTCTGTTGCTGGAAAACATCGTGTCGATCTGGACCGTGCATTGGCAATTGTTTGTCGGCGCGGTCTTCATGGGCTGCGTTCTGTTTTTGCCGCAGGGCGTTTGGGGCACCATTCTCAAGAGGCTTGAGCGATGAGCGTGCCTGTCTCCGACGTCATCCTGCGCACAGACTCCGTCACCAAACAATTTGGCGGCTTTACCGCGTTGAAGAACATCTCGACCTCGTTTCAGCGTGGGGCGATTACGTCGATCATCGGCCCCAACGGGGCGGGCAAGAGCACCTATTTCAATCTGCTGTCGGGCGCGCTGAAGCCGACCAACGGCAAGGTGTTCTTCAACGATAGGGACGTGACAGGCGTCGCCCAGCATCGCTTCGCGAAACTGGGAATCGCCAAATCCTTCCAGATCACCAGTGTCTTTCCGCTGCTAACGACGCACGAAAACATCCGCGTCTCGGCCCAGGCGCTTGTGACTTGCTTTGACATGTTCAGCCCCCGCGCGAACATGAAGGACCTGGACGAAACGGCCGACGAGCTTTTGAAGACGGTCGGCCTTTGTGATCGCCGCGACCGTCTGGCTGGTGAGCTTGCGCACGGCGAGCAGCGCGCGCTTGAAATTGCGATGGCGCTCGCCAGCCGCCCGTCCCTGCTGCTGCTGGATGAGCCGACCGCCGGCATGAGCCCGGAAGAAACCAAGTCCATGATGGATCTGATCGTGGCGCTCGGCAAAGAGCGCACCATCATCCTGGTTGAGCACAAGATGAAGTTCGTGCTCGGCATAAGTGACCGCCTGTTGGTGTTGCACCATGGCGAATTGCTTGCGGAAGGCACGCCGGACGAAATCCGGCGCAACGAAGTCGTCAAACGCGTCTATCTCGGACAGCGGGAACATTGAGACATGCTGGCAGTTCGTGATCTCAATGCCTGGTACGGCTCCAGCCATGTGCTGCAAGGCGTAAGCCTTGATGTGGCACGTGGCGAAATCGTCTGCCTGATTGGCCGCAATGGTGCGGGCAAAACCACGATCCTCAAGTCCATCATGGGGCTGATCGGCAAGACCAAGGGCAGCATTGTTTTCGAGGACAACGAACTCATTGGCCGTCCGGTGCATGTTCGCTTCGGGCTTGGGCTTGGTTACGTGCCCGAAGAGCGGCGCATCGTGCCCGGCCTCACGGTGCGCGAAAACCTGCGGCTCGGGCTGGTCGCCTCGCCCAACAAGGCAAAGGAGGCCGAACTGATCGACCGCACGGCCACGACCTTTCCGCGTTTGGCCGAACGCCTCGACCAGATGGCCATGACGATGTCGGGCGGCGAGCAGCAAATGCTGGCGATTGCCCGCGCCATGATGTCGGACCCCAAGATCATCATGCTGGATGAGCCCTCTGAAGGCATCATGCCGGTGCTGGTCGATGAAATGTTCGAGCTGTTCCACGCCATGAAAAAACAGGGCACGACGCTGCTTCTGGTGGAGCAGAACGTCGAACTGGCGCTGGGCATCGCCGACCGCGCCTATGTGGTGGATCAGGGCACCATTGCCCATGAAGGCAAGGCCGCTGACCTTTTGGCGGACGCGTCCATTCAGGAGCGGTACTGCGCGGTGTGAACTTGAAATCCGGTTCACAAAAAAGGCCCACCTGTTGTTTTAGCCGTGGCGCAATCCGGCCTGCCTCGCTTGCTTCATGCTTGCTTCATGCTTGCTTTTTCTCGGCTTTGTGGTACTTAACACCAATCAGTAACAGATCGACTGAGGGTTGCGCCGACAGTGCTGATCCGCTGGATCTGACGATCCAGTCACTTGCTTATGGCTGTGGGTTCTGAAAAGGACTTGGTTAGTCGAGAACTCTTTTGGGCGGCCCATTGGGTCGCCCTTTTCATTACGTGACGCGTTTGATCCATCCAGCTGAGATCATCCATTGCGGAGCAGTTTATTCGCTCTCTCATATGACCAGCACAAATCACAATTTCGATTGGTCGTTACGCGATAAGAGAGTCATACGCTTTCACTACGAGGTGAATTACAGCAACCATTGTTATTCTGATGCGGGGCTTCAGAAGGCCGTAGGCAGTTACATGGTGGCAGACCACCACGGCGTTGAACGGGTGTTTTGTCCGACCCGCCATCGCACGTCACTTGATCTACCGGCCATCATTGATGGTTTGATCGCTAAACCGACAACCTCGGTTGGCGTGTGCTTCGAGACGCCAAACTACAATGTTTTCCGTACTACGGTGGATAAGGACTATTTCTACGTGTTCTTCCACGTCAAGACTATCGCCAGCGGAGCGGCCAGCTATCGAATGCGATTGTTCGTCGAAAGCGCATATTCGAAGGCGAAAGCAGTGCCGACGAGACGTAAGATTCCATTCGGAATGCTATCCGAATATGTCGCGACCAGCCGAAAATTCTGATCGCGCCTGGCATTCCCCACAGCAGTCAAACCAAAAAAAAGGCCCACCATTTGGTGGGCCTTTTTGCCTTGAGCCCGCCGCATCGCCTCAGGCGGCGAAGTTCAATTCGATCACGATGCCATTGGGGTCGGTCAGGAAGATTTGATCGAGTGCCATGCCGGGCACATGCCGCTCGCGAAACTCGACGCCGGTTTCCTTGAAATGCGAGCGCATGGCGGGAAGATTGTCGGCTGTGAACGCGATGTGGTCGAGATTGCCGGAACCCGGCCCCTCGGCCGCGCGATCGCCCAGATAATCCTTCAGGCCCGCGGCATCATTCGGATCGATGCCGATCACGTGCACCACAGCCTGCGACCCATTGTAGAGCCAGCATCCGGGAAACGGGAATTGCGGGCGAGGACCCACCTGCAGCGACAGGTTCTTTTCGTAAAACGACTGCGTTGCCGGAACGTCCGTGGTGCGGATGGAATAATGATCGAGCTTGTTGAGGGCCATGGGTGGTCTCGTTGTTCGGGGCGATCCTTGCGGCAGGACTGGCCCGGTGCCAAACACAAGAAAGCGCCTGCACCGCAAAGGCTTTCTGAGTTCTCGCAGCGTATCGGAGCGGCCCCGTCCACGCAAGAGATGACAAAACCCGCATCGTGGGACACGCCGTCACGAAAGGTAATTGTGCGCCGCAGGTCTGTTGCTCAAGGCGTTGCAAAATGACGCAAGGCCCGGGCGTCTTGGGGCATGGCGACGCCACGCCAATAGCGCTACATCATGGAGGATCCGCGGGAGTTTTCCATGCAATCCTTTGATGTTCTGGTCGCCGGTGCCGGCGCAACTGGCCTGACCACAGCCATCGCGCTCGCACGCGAGGGGCGCAGCGTGGGCATTGTCGGAAAGCTCGACACCGCCAACACCGGCCGCACCGTGGCGCTGATGGATGGATCGCTCCGCCTCATTCAGGCGCTGGGTCTTGGCCCGCGCCTGGAACCCCATTGCTGCCCGTTGAACGTCATGCGGCTTGTGGACGACACGGGGTCGCTGCTGCGCACGCCGCCGGTGGACTTCGTCGCCACGGAGGTTGGTCTGCCCGCGTTTGGCAAGAACATCGAGAATGCGGTGCTCATCGCTGAGCTTGCCGCCGCTGCCCGCGATATGCCGAACATATCCCTAATCGAAGACCTCATATCAGACTTCAAGTATTCCGAAGAATCCGTTGAAATCACGACAAAATCTGGCGAGGTTCTTCAGGGGCTTCTTCTGGTTGCCGCAGATGGCCGGATGTCACCCGCCCGGGCCGCAGCCGGGATTTCGGTCAAGACAACGCCTTATGCGCAGACCGCTCTGACGCTGTTGACCACCCATACGCGCGCCCACGAAAACGTCTCGACCGAATTCCACACCCGCGCCGGCCCCTGCACGCTCGTGCCGCTGCCAAGCCAGCCCGGCAAGCCACACCGCGCAAGTCTTGTCTGGATGATGTCGCCGCGCGAGGCGCGTCGCCGCCATGCCCTAAGCGATGCGGCGCTCGCGCTGGAAATCGAGCGCCAGTTGCACTCTCTGGTTGGTACGATGACGGTCGACAGCGATCGCGGCCTTTATCCCATGAGCAGCATGCGCGTTGCCGCCCTCACTGCCACGCGATTGGCATTGGTGGGCGATGCGGCCCACGGCTTTCCACCCATCGGCGCGCAGGGCCTGAACCTCGGGCTGCGTGACGTGGCGCATCTTGTGGATTGTCTGGAACGCGCCAGCGACCCCGGCGCGCCGCAGGGTCTGGCAACCTATGCCGCGCGGCGGCGGGCCGACATTGATACACGGACAGTCGGCGTCGATACGTTGAACCGCGCCCTTCTCGACCATTCGCCCATGATGGATGCCCTGCGCGGCATGGGTCTGATGGCGCTGGCCTCCATCGGCCCGCTGCGCCGCCTCGCCATGCGGCAAGGAATCATGCCCGATGGCAAACTGCAGGGACCCATTCCCCGCCTCATGCGGGGCGCGTCGGATAGTGTTGCGGCAGCCTAGGGCAAGACTTGACGCTGCCAGCTCTTGCCGCCATGGAGTGGGCCCGGCGGTCGTGCCGCGCTGCACCAAGATTTCATGCTGACCCTGCCCCGCCCCCTTCGTCACAAGCTCGAATATGCTGGCTTCCGAACCGCTGAGACTCTCTTTCGGTCCCTGACGGTGGAGCGCGCCTCCGCGCTCAGCGGTGCCATGTGGCGTGCCGTTGCGCCAAAACTGAGCCGTCATGCCCGCGCGTTAACGCATCTGTCGCGCGCCATGCCGGAGCTGACAGAGGCGCGCCGTATCGAGATTGCGCTTGAGATGTGGGAGGTGCTCGGCCGCGTCTTTGGCGAAAGTTTCCACCTGGCCGAGATCACGCAAGACCGGTTTCAGCTGGCGGATGAACCGTTTTGGCGGACGCAAGTGGCGCGGGCGCGCGGGCGCGGCTTCGTCGTCTGTGCGCCCCATCTCGCCAACTGGGAAATCGCAGCCTCGGCCATGACGCGGATCGGGCTGCGGCCGTCCGGCGTCTACCAACACATCACCAATCCGCTGGTGGACCAGCACGTCCGGGACATGCGCGCGCCGCTTTACCCCGGCGGGCTCTTTGCCAAGGAGACTGGCACGGCCCGCAGCCTGCTGCGTCACATTCGCGACGGAGGATCGGTGGCGATCCTTGCGGATTTGCGCGACAGGACGGGTGTCCGCGTGCCCTTCTTTGGCGAGCAGGTTCTGTCGACCAAGTTTCCGGCCCTGCTTGCCCGCACGCTGGATGTGCCGTTGCTCGTTGGCCATGTCACGCGTCTGCCCGACGTGCACTTTAACGGCGTGATCGAGCGGATCGAGGTGCCACGCACCCGCGATGCCGAGGCAGATATTGTTGCGGCCACGGCCGCCATTCAGAAAAAATTCGAGGACTGGATCCGCGCCGAGCCGGGCCAGTGGATGTGGGCCCATAAACGCTGGGACTGAGCGGTTCCACGCCCAAGCAGGCCTTCTGGCGGCGCAACAATTCGGATAGGCTGTGGCCAGTCTGACATTGGAAAAAACACGCGTGCGCATCGCCACCTGGAACGTCAATTCCGTCCGCCAGCGGACCGAACATCTCCTGCACTACCTGAAGGAGACATCGCCCGATGTGCTCTGCCTGCAGGAAATCAAATGTCAGGAAGATACATTCCCGCGCATGGAAGTTGAGGCTGCTGGCTACAACGTCGCCATTCAGGGCCAGAAAACCTTCAACGGCGTGGCGATCCTCTCCAAGCATCCCATGGACGTTACAAAGGGGCTGCCCGGCGACCCCAGCGATGAACAGGCGCGCTATATCGAGGCTGTTGTGCAGCACGGCACCGGCGTCGTGCGTGTCGCCTCCATCTATCTGCCCAATGGCAATCCACCCTCCACCGAAAAATACCCTTACAAACTTGGCTTCATGGATCGCCTGATCGCCCATGCCCGGCATCTCCTCACGTTCGAGGAACCGCTGGTCCTGGCTGGCGATTACAATGTGATCCCGGAACCGCGCGACGCGAAAGACCCGGCTGCGTGGACGCAGGACGCGCTCTTCCTGCCGCAGACGCGGGCGAAGTTTCGCGAGCTGCTGGCACTGGGACTGACGGACGCGGTGCGCGCCACGACCGATGCGGCCGACCTTTATTCCTTCTGGGATTATCAGGCTGGCGCGTGGCAGAAAAATTTCGGCATCCGCATCGATCATCTGCTGCTGTCGCCGGAGGCGGCCAATCGACTCCAATCAGCTTCGATCGACAAATCCGTGCGGGCGTTGGACAAGCCCTCGGACCATGTTCCCGTTCGCATCGATCTGGCCTGACGCCCATGTCTGCTGCTGCGCCCGCGCATCGAACACGCAAAGGCACGAGCGGCGGCAAGGGCAAGAGCAAGGCATCATGGCAGTCGGTCTTGAGCGACCTCATGCTTCTCCTTTTGCCTCTTGCGATTGGGCTTTTTGCAATTGGTGCCAACACCGGCCCGGCCGCGCGGCTGCGCAACGAAGTCTTTGACCAGTTCCAACGTCTCGCGCCGCGCACGTGGTCAGTAGATTTGCCGGTTCGCGTGGTCGATATCGACGACGAGTCACTTGCCCGCCTTGGCCAATGGCCGTGGCCACGGTCGCGCATTGCCCAACTCAGCAACAAGCTTGCCGACAATGGCGCGGCGGTCGTCGCGTGGGATGTGATCTTCTCGGAAGAAGATCGCCAGTCCGTGGCCGGCGCGCTGCAAAGCCTGCCCGATGTGCCTGAGCGCAAGGCGCTAGCCACCGCGCTGGCAACGCGCGGCTTGATGGACGACGACACCCTGGCCAAGGCCTTTGCCCGCGTCCCGACGGTGCTCGCCATGTCGTTGGGAAACGAGACCGGCGCCGTCGCCGTTTCCGCCAAGTGGGGCATCGTGGCGCTTGGTGACAACCCGGCGCCTTTTATCACGGGCCATGAAAAAGCCCTTCTGCCATTGCCGCAATTGGTAGAGGCAGCCGCCGGACTTGGTAGTGTCAATTATGTGCCCGATGGTGATCTCGTGGTGCGCCGGGCTCCGTTGTTTCTCAAACTCGGCACAGGTCCTGATGCGCAGCTTATTCCCTCGTTGCCGCTGGAAGCGCTGCGACTTGCGTTTGGTGCGTCGTCCTATCAGATCAAGGCGAGCAACGCGTCGGGCGAAACCGGGCTCGGCACAAAAAGTGGCATCGTCGCTGTACGTGTCGGCGAGACGATCATGCAAACTGAAGCGGACGGCGAGATCCGTGTGCGGTTTGCCGGATTTCAGCCAGCGCGGCATTTCTCCGCCTGGAAAGTGCTGGCAGGCGAGGTTCCAAAAGACAGCCTGGATGGACGCATTGTTTTGGTTGGCGCGACAGCGGCAGGCCTGAACGATCTGCGTGCCACGCCGTTGGGGGTTGCCGTGCCCGGCGTCGATGCACATGCCGAGGTGATTGAGCACATTCTCTCGGCCTCCAATCTCGCACGGCCCGACTACGCGCCCGGCGTTGAAGCTGTGGTGCTGATTCTGGTCGGCCTGCTGGTCGCGTGGGGCGCACGCCAATCCCATCCCCTGCCCGCCGCCATTGGCCTTTTTGCAATTATCGCATCCGCGCTGGCGGCGAGCTGGTCTGCCTTCGAATCCCTCGATCTCCTGTTTGAGCCGGTCGTTCCAGCGCTTAGCTGGATTGCGATTTT
This sequence comes from uncultured Hyphomicrobiales bacterium, assembly GCA_903932565.1. Classification (GTDB taxonomy): domain Bacteria; phylum Pseudomonadota; class Alphaproteobacteria; order Rhizobiales; family Beijerinckiaceae; genus Terripilifer. The sequence goes on along the minus strand of CAIZGQ010000831.1, from coordinate 1,010 downwards.
CCTCCTCCTGACAATCTCAACCTATCGCCGCACGGAGCGGGAGCGGCGCACGGTCCGCCATGCGTTTTCGCGTTATCTCGCACCCGCAATCGTTGAGCGTCTGGCCGCTAACCCGTCCGCGCTGCAACTGGGTGGCGAGGCGCGCAACATGTCGATCCTCTTCTGCGATGCGCGGGATTTTACGACGCGGTCGGAGACCATGGGACCCGAAGACGTCGTGCTTTTCTTGAACGACCTGCACACACCACTGACGAATCTGGTGCTCGCAGAAAGCGGCACCATCGACAAATATATTGGCGATGGCCTCATGGCGTTCTGGAATGCGCCGCTTGATGTGCCCCATCACCCAGCTTGTGCCTGTCGCGCAGCGCTGAAGATGCGCGATGCGGTGCCTTTGATCGATGCCAAGGCACAAGCGCGCGCAGCGGCGCGTGGCGCATCCCATGTGCCCGTCGTCATTGGCATCGGCCTCAACACCGGCGACGTGTTTGTCGGCAATATGGGATCAGAACAGCGTTTTGATTATTCGATTGTGGGCGACGCGGTGAACGTGGCCGCGCGGCTGGAAAGTGCCACAAAAGACTTCGGCGTGCAGATTGCCGTCTCGGATTCGATCAGGCAGGCAGCGCCTGAGTTCCTGTATGTAGATCTTGGAAAGATCAGCCTGAAGGGCAAGGCGGAGGCCATGCAAGTCTATTGTTTGCACGGTGGGCCGGAAGATCGGACAGGTGATTTTGATGCCTTCATCGACCTGCATCAAAAGGCGCTGGACGCGTGCGCAAACCACGACCCCAATGCACGCGACCTCCTGCGCGCGGCGCGACGTCATCCACTGGGGAGATCTTACAAGAAATTCTACGATCGGTTGATGAAAGACGAGAGCGGTATCGAGCTCGAAATGGAGCCTGAGACGATCATCACCCTCGGCGGGTCATAAGAGGGCGGCTAGCAAACGAACGAAAGATCAGTCGGGCTTGTTGGACGCACGAAGCGGCACAACGCCAGAATCT
>CAIZGQ010000830.1 GCA_903932565.1 uncultured Hyphomicrobiales bacterium | reverse complement strand
CGGTGGGACAGTCCGTCGCGCGGGCAATCGGTTCGCTCATCCCGTGACACCAACTCCCGAAAGGCCGACCCGTTGGGACAAGGTCGCCGCGCCAGCGCCGCAGACACATGCACCCGAAATAATCCGGCGCTACACCCGTTCCACAGGAGAAACCTAATTTCTCTTATGAACAAGTGTAGAGGCCGCGCAGGGCCCGTGTAAAGCTGAAAAGCTCATGAAGACAGGCTTTTGCCCCGCGAAGCTTGGCCGGCATCAGCCTTTGTTTTCAGTGATGAACCCTTTGGCTGGGCCCGCTGTCGGCGGCGCAATGGCCTGACGCCGTGTCATTCCGTCAATGCCGCCCGCAATGGCCCATTCCGCAAAAACAGTTGGGCCAGGTTCGAAGTCGCGCGCCTCCCATGCGCCGGTCAGCATGTCTTCGTCTGTGTAATATTCGACCAGAGCGCCCGCCGGTGACTGGAAGTACCAAAAGATCGCGGAGGAAACAGGATGCTTGCCGGGCCCAAGCTGGGTCTGCCAGCCCTTGCGCGACATGTGCATGCCGCCGCCAAACACCTCGTGCAGGTCGCGCAGGGTGAAGGCGACATGGTTGAGACCATGTCGACCATCGGGCGTGGCCAAGAGAAAGACGTCGTGATGGCCACCGTCTTCCGCCGTGCGCATGAAATAGCCGCGGCCGGGATAGCGGTCTGACACCTGAAACCCGAGCTTGGCGTAAAACGCCATCGTGGCTTCCAGATGCGGTGTGAAGAACACCACATGGCCGACTTCTGCCGGCTCGGCATGATCGTAATACGGGCTCGGCTTGTTGATGCGGCCGGCGTGATCAAACGTATTCGATGCCGCACTGCCCAGCGTGATCTTGCGCTTGCGCGACAGGCGCGCACCGATGCCGACCCCATTGGGATCGGTGCAATAGACCGTGTCGTCCTCTTCGCGAAAATGCGTGGCGGATTTGAAAACGCTGCGGCAAATATCAAGATCGGCTTTTGAGTCAGCGCTCCAGATCACTTCGCGCAATGTCGAGCCGCTTTCGATCGCCACGGGAAGCGAGGGATCATCCATGCGGCGGAAAAACACTTCGCAGCCGTTGAGCGTTTCAAAATCGAGCGCGGCGTCTGTCTCGCGAACAAGCTTGAGGCCGAAGTCGAGGAAAAAGGCCCGGCATTGGCCCAAATCTTCGACACCGAAGGTGACGCGATCAATACCGGAAATAGCCATCACACACTCCTGAAACCCATTCATCACGGCCCAACAAACGGGCCGTGATAGCCTGTCGCGATCAAGCGGCGGCTTGCTGACCTGATGCCTCAAGCGCTTCGAGCTGCGCCCGCGCCTTGTTCTTCAGGTAGCGGCGCAGACGAACCAGGCCCATGTCATGCTGATAGAGGATTTCACGATCGCGCGCGTCGGGCTCCATCTGTTCCAGCACAACGCGATCCTGCTCGAGAACGTGCCAATGGCGCGCCTCAAGGCGGTTTTTGTAGAGAAAGCGCCATGCATCGCGCTGCCAGCCGTCAATCTTGCGGCACCGCCAATGGGTGACGGCAGCGACGTTGTCGGTGATTGGCGTGTAGGTCCCAACGATATGGAAATTGCCGCCCGGGCCGCCGGTCTTGGGGTAGGGGATTTCAAGGCGCAACCAATGGATGCCGGTGTCGCCGAATTCCGTCCAATCGAAATTGACGTTGCGCTGGCCTTCTTTTTCGAAAATGAAGCCCGTCTGCGTGTCACGGACTTTGAAAGCCGCCGTCGTGTCACCAAAGGACATCGAATGTGATTGCTTATGCAGGAAGGTCCCGTGCATCGGGTCCATCACATTGTCGATGACATAGCGATAATCGCCCTTCCATTCTGCGTAACAAAGGAAGGATGAGAATTCGGCGTCGCTCAATTCGGGGGGCAGTTCGAGCTTGGGCGGCGTCTGGTGGAGTGCGTCGCCGAAATAGGCGAAGATCATGCCGTTGCGTTCCTGCACCGGGAAGGCACGGGTCGCCTTCATGCCTTCAAGTTTGCAGCCTGGCGAGCCCGGAACCTTGACAGCCACACCCGTGTGATCGACCTGAACACCATGATAACCGCAGGCAATGCGGTCGCCCATGGGAATGCCCACGGAGAGCGGCGCGCCGCGATGCGGACAATGATCCTCAAGCGCATAAAGTTCGCCTGTTACATCGCGCCACAAGGCCATTTTATAGCCGCAGCGGCGCAGCGAGACAGGCTTGTCCTTGACAAAGGTCGAGGGTGCAATCGCGTACCAAATATTGCGAACGCCCTTCGCCAGCAGTGCATCGACTGCGGTATCTGAAATGCCGGTCATGATCGATCCTCCGCCTTTGAAATTCAGGCTTTCAACAAAACGCCGTGTATTTTGTTCACGCACCAAGCCGCTTGAGTTCAGCTTTGAGGCTGTCTGCCGTCCATTCCGCGCCATTGGCAGCTGGCACGCAGGCCATGTTCAGATGCGCAACGATGCCGTCAATGTCGTCAATGCCTCGCGCATAGGCATGCTCCAACGCATCCCCCAGCAAGTCCTCGGCAACAGTCGGTGCAGCGTCGCGGGTCTGATGGACTTCGAGATAAAGTGACATGAGACAACTCCCAATCAGTTTCTCTAGTGAAACGTCATTTCGTATTTGCAACAGTTTGCTGCCTCGTGCTAGCTTTGTAAAGAGACAAAACGAGCGCATTCTCGTCCATGCCTGTGACGTGCTCGCGGTTCAGAACGCCGCCGTCGCTCGCGTCACGTTCCGTCTGCAAGGGAGCTTTCGCCATGACACACGACACACCCGCATCCCACCCGGTTGAAACCCTGCCCAAGGATGTGAAGATCCCCGAGGGCATGGACCTCAAGCAGTGGATCGAATCGCGCATTGCCCGGTACGAAACACGGACACTCGATTGGAACGCGCTCAAGTTTCAAGCTGATTTTGATCCCAAATATCGTCGCGCGCAGATGCGCTATGTGGGCTCGGGCGCAACCGGCGTTGGCAAGGATTCCAATTCCGTCCCCGCCGAGCATTTTACGTTTTCCACCATGGTGCTGCCAGCCGGATGCGAAGGTCCGCTGCATCTCCACACCGATGCTGAAGAAGTGTTCTTCATCATGAAGGGGGAGCGCATCAAGATCATGGTCGAGCATCTGGGCAAACTTGAGGAAACCATCCTCAAGGAGCGCGATTTGATCTCGGTCCCGGCTGGTGTCTATCGCGGTCTGGTCAATGAAGGCCGCGAGGAAGCGCTGATGCTGGTGATCATCGGCTCGACGAAACCCGAAACCCCGAGCTACCCACCGGAACATCCCTTGTCCAAGATCAAGCGGCCAAAAGTCGGCTGATCTGCAGTGATTTTGTACGGAGCCATGTGATGGATCTCGGCCTCGCGGGACGCACATTCGTTGTCACGGGCGGCACGTCGGGCATTGGCCGCGCTGTGGTCGATCTCGCGTTGGAAGAAGGTGCTTTTGTTGCCTTTTGCGGACGTGATCTTGCGCGTTGCCAGGCGGTCGAGGCGGAGCTTTCCTCAGATCACGCCGGTCGTATCAGGGGCATTGCCTGTGATGTAACAAAGGCCGATCAGGTCGCGGCGTTTGCTGCGGGCGTGGCTGACTGGCGTGGGAGCG
>CAIZGQ010000829.1 GCA_903932565.1 uncultured Hyphomicrobiales bacterium | reverse complement strand
TGACGATTCTTGGCCTGCTTCCAGATGCTGCAAACTTCGACATCAAAGTTTTGGCGACCGATATTGATCCCGTGATCATTGAAGAAGCACGTGAGGGTGTGTATCCCGCATCCGCTCTCGACAATGTGCCAGCACCGCTGCGGACGAAATGGTTTCGGCCGGTTGGGCAGGATGGCGGAAAATCATTCAAAGTGAACGCTGAGCTGAGCGAATTGGTGACGGTTCGCGAACTCAACCTTATTGGCCAGTGGCCGATGAAAGGCACGTTTCAGGCCCTCTTCTGCCGTAACGTGACAATTTATTTTACCGATGAGACGCGCGAAAAACTGTGGTCGCGGTTTTCAAAATGTCTCGCACCCGGTGGCTATCTTTACATTGGGCATTCTGAACGCATTACGGGGCCTGCGGCGCGTTCGTTTGCGCCGGCTGGCGTCACAACTTATCGCTGGCTTGGAGAGAATTCATGAGCGCCCGGGTCAGAGTTCTGATTGTTGATGATTCGAGGACGATGCGCGCGTTGATTGCGCATGCCTTGTCGAAAGATCCAAACATTGAAATCGCTGGCGAAGCCGGGGATGCCATTGAAGCGCGCCAGGCCATCCGCGAACTTGATCCGGATGTCGTGACGCTGGATGTCGAAATGCCCAAGATGAACGGGCTCGATTTTCTTGAGAAGATCATGAGCTTACGGCCGACGCCGGTGATCATGATCTCAAATCTGACACGCGATGGGACGCAGGCCACCATCAAGGCGCTGGAGATCGGCGCGGTGGATTGCATTGCCAAGCCACAGCCGGGCGAAGTCGAAGAAGGCTTTCTGCACCTGCCTGATATCGTGAAGATCGCAGCCAAGACACGGCTGCGTCCGTTGGCAAAAGCAAAGCCGTTGGCAAACGGGAATGCGATCAACTGGACAGCACCCGGTGTCTATCAGCCCGACAACAAAATCATTGCGTTCGGGTCCTCAACCGGTGGCGTTGAAGCTTTGCTCAGTGTGTTGCAGAAGTTTCCTGAAAACTGCGCGCCGACATTGATCACGCAGCATATGCCAGCTGGTTTTACACGCAGCTTTGCGGAACGTCTTGATCGGAATTGCCGCCCACATGTGACGGAAGCGGTGGACGGCGAAACCTTGAAGCCTGGTCGTATTTATTTGGCGCCGGGCGGTGCCATGCATCTCGAGCTGAGTGGAAAGCCTGGGTCGTTGCGTTGTCGTTTGGTTGCAGCAGATCCCGTCAACGGGCATCGCCCGTCTGTCGATGTGCTGTTTCGATCCGTTGCCAAGCTCGCAGGCGGACACGCTGCGGGTGCGATTTTAACAGGTATGGGTTCGGATGGCGCGGAAGGCCTGCTTCAAATGCGGAACGCAGGTGCAAGAACCTTTGGTCAAAACGAAGCAACGAGTCTTGTTTACGGAATGCCACGCGTGGCTTTTTCAGTGGGCGCAGTTGAAGCACAGCTGCCACTCACAAAAATCGCAGATGCCGTTTTGGCAGCAACCAATGCACTCGCTCAAGGAGAACGATAATGTCAGCAGTTCAAAACATGAAAGTACTCATTGTGGATGATACAAGCACGAGCCGTATGCTTGTGCGGGACAGTCTGCAGGAACTTGGGTTTCGCAACATCATGCATGCCAGCGATGGTGAGCAGGCCTTGAAGATGATGATGACGGAACCGGCACATCTTGTGATTTCCGATTTTCACATGCCGAAGATGGATGGCTTGGGTTTGCTGCAACAGATCCGCGCCCATCGTCCCATCACCAACGTCCCGTTCATTATGCTCACGGGGCGTGGTGACAAGGCGTTGCTCGAAAAGGCAGTGAAGTGCGGCTTGAACAATTACATTCCCAAGCCATTCACCTTGCCAATGCTGCGCAAAACTCTTGAAGCCGTGATTGGTAAGCTGTGACCCAACTGACGCAAGAAAAACGGATCAACATTGTTCGTGGCGAATGGCGCGTGAGCGCTGACGCGAACGTGTATCTTTCGACGATCCTTGGTTCCTGCGTTGCAGCCTGCATCCGGGATCCGGACGCAAAAATAGGTGGAATGAATCACTTTCTGTTGCCGGGTGGGACGGGCCGCGCGGGCGGGCCTGAGATGGAACGATATGGCGTTCATCTCATGGAATTGCTGATCAATGATTTGCTCAAGAGCGGTGCGCAACGCAACCGGCTTGAAGCAAAGCTGTTTGGCGGTGCGCATGTGGTGCCTGGTCTGTCTGATATCGGCCGGCAGAACGTGGACTTTGCCGAGAAGTTCCTGCGCGACGAAGGCATCCGCGTGACGGGTGGCAGCGTGCGCGGTCCGGCTGGGCGGAAGGTTGAGTTTTGGCCAGCGTCTGGCCGTGCGCGACAAATGCTTCTGACCAAGGAGCAGCTGCCCAGTGAGACACGTATGGCACCGGCTCCTGCACCGGTCTCATCTGGTAACGTCGAACTATTTTGAATTTGTGCCTGATAAAGAGGGTCATCTGATGGGTCAAGAAATGCGGCAGGCAGTCACCCCGGTGGCCGAGACGTTTCGGCGGTTGTCGCAGGAACTTCAGGATGTATCGGGCCTGCTTGGTCAAATGCACGCGCCGGTGGAAGCCGAGACGTGGAAGCTTCTCGTCAAGGACCGCGCGATGGTGTCTGCCTTGCAGAACATTGATCGTGTCGAGCAGACGTTGAACGCTGTCTCGATGTTCCTGCAGGGAATTTCCAAGGAATGCGACCCGGCCTGGGCATTGGATATTGCAGAATACGTGAACAAAATCACGTTGACGCAATTGCGCGATCGCCTCGACCCCGGTTTTGCCGAGACCCATTCGGCCACCAGCTCCAATGGGGATATTGATTTTTTCTAAGGCCTTCGATTGTGCTTTGTCAGAAAAACGATGGCCCTGTCGTTCTTGACAGGGCCATTGTTCGTTTAAGCACCGGTGGCAGCCATCTTTTGAATCTCAGGGCCTGACAGGAGCGGCGAGTCGCCGCGGTAGGGCGGATCAACACTAATGCTGCCACCACCTGCAACCCGCGACACGCAGGTGCACAATTGCGTATTGGCATCGTGCTGGTGATCGGAAAAGAACACGTCGCGGTGATCAATGGTGCCCTTGGCTTCAACGATATCAACAACGCAAAGCCCGCACTCGCCGCGCTTGCAATCGTAAAGCACATCGACGCCCGCAGCGGTGAGTGCGTCCAGCAGGCTCGAATTTTCTGGTACGATTGTCTCAATGCCAAAGCGCGGAACTTTGACAGTGAAGGGCTCGGAAGCAAATCGCCCGCTGGAGCCAAAGGTTTCATAGACAAGCCCGGTGCGCGGGCGGCCCGTATCTGCCCAGGCCTTGCGCGCCGCTTCCAGCAAGCCAATCGGTCCGCAGATGTAGACTTCGCCGTGTGGGCTGAGCTTTGCAAACTCCTGCGCCAGATTCATCATCTGGCCCTCGGCCGCATCAAACAGCGCAAGGCGGTCCCCAAGAAGCGGCTGCAACTCGTCAACAAAAGCCATGTGGGCGCGCGTGCGTGCCGCGTAGCACAGGCGCACCTGGGCACCCCGTCGCATCAGCGCCTGCGCCATGCCGACCATGGGCGTGATGCCGATGCCACCGGCAATCAGCAGCACATCGGTGACATCGCGGGAGAGCTCAAAATGCGTGTCGGGTGTGGCGACTTCGAGCCGTGCGCCAGGTTGCAGCGTCCACATATATTGCGAGCCGCCGCGACCGGGTTGTTCCAGTTTCACAGCAATGCGCCAGCACCCGCTGAACGGCTCGTCGCCGACAACCGAATAATGGCGCAGGTCCGATTTGCCATCGACAAGCACGCGCACGGCCAAATGGCTGCCTGTTGGAAACGATGTTGCGCCACCTTCGGGCGCAATCAGGATTTCGCGAATGCCATCGGCCACATCGCGCGTGGCTTTGACGGTGGCGTTGGTCCAGTCTCTCTCAGCGCGCATGGGTCACTCCGCGGCAATGCGCGGCGCGCGGGAGCCTTTTTGCTCCGCTTCGATCATCTGGTCCATCTGGCGGCGGGCCCACATGGCACCGGCATCAATGTTGAGATTGTAGAAGCGGTGATCGGGATTTTCATCAATCGCGCGCTGCTGGG
>CAIZGQ010000828.1 GCA_903932565.1 uncultured Hyphomicrobiales bacterium | reverse complement strand
TGGATGTGCCGATGATCGGAATCTTACGCTCATTGGCGACGGGGCCGACGGCGAACATCTCGTTCGACAGGGTGGGGCCCAGGATCAGCGGCACCTTGGTGGCACCGATCAGCTTGCGCGCCACGTTCAGCGCCTGATCCTTGTTGCCCGCGGAATCCTCATACGCAATTGCAAGCGGGCGGCCGCCGAGCACGCCACCGGCCTTGTTCACCTCGTCGAGCGCAAGGTCAAAACCGTTCTTGATGGCAATGCCATATTTGTTGTTGGGGCCGGTGAGAATTTCAATCGCACCAATGGTGACAGGCTCTTTCGTCTGGGCGAAGGCAGGGGCCGCGAAGGCGGAGACAGCAAAGGGGAGGGCCGCCAGAGCGACCAGAAAGCGCGAAGACATGAAGGGCGTCCCTTGTAAACAGGGCAGGCTCTTCAAGGCCTGCCGAAGGTTTGCAACTTAGCCAGCGTGCGCCGGGTGCGCAATTGGCCCTACGTTGTGCTCGAGCCAATCGCGCTGTTGCGGTTTAGCGTTTCCCCTGCGCCGCCCTCGCGAGCGCCGCCGCCAGTGCGCCGCCCGCATTGCTCGGCGGTGGCGCCGATGGGCGGGCCGATTGCAGCACGCGCTCCTGCTGGCGGGTGCGTTGTTCGCCCCCGCGATTGGCCTGCGCCGCACCGGGCTCGTCCGACATGCGCATGGAGAGCGCGATGCGCTTGCGGGCCTTGTCGACCTCCATCACTTTCACCTTCACGATGTCACCCGGTTTGGCGATTGCGCGCGGGTCCTTGATGAAGGTTTCCGACATTGCGGAGATGTGGACGAGCCCATCCTGATGCACGCCGATATCCACGAACGCCCCGAAGGCCGCAACGTTGGTGACGACACCTTCCAGCATCATGCCGGGGCGCAAATCATCGAGCGTTTCCACGCCATCCTGAAAGGTCGCAGTCTTGAAGGCGGGGCGTGGATCGCGTCCCGGTTTCTCAAGCTCTTTCAAAATATCCGTCACGGTCGGCAAACCGAATTTTTCGTCCGTGAACGATTTTGGCTGCAACGCGCGCAACGCCTTGGCGTCACCAATCAGCACCTTGATATCGCTTTTGGTCGCGGCAAGAATTCTGCGCACGACGGGATAGGCTTCCGGATGCACGGAGGATGAATCCAGCGGATCATCGCCATTGGGGATTTTCAAAAATCCTGCGCATTGCTCGAAGGCTTTTGGGCCCAGGCGCGGCACATCCTTCAGCGCCGAGCGGGTCTTGAACGGTCCATGGCTGTCTCGATGCTGCACGATCTGCTGCGCCAGACTTTCGCCCACACCCGATACGCGGGCGAGCAGCGGAACAGAGGCGGTGTTCACATCGACCCCCACCGCGTTGACGCAATCTTCCACAACACCATCGAGCGAGCGCGACAGTTTGTTTTCGGAGAGATCGTGCTGGTACTGGCCAACGCCAATGGATTTGGGATCAATCTTCACGAGCTCCGCAAGCGGGTCCTGCAGACGGCGCGCAATCGAGACCGCACCACGGATCGACACGTCGAGATCGGGCAATTCGGCCGATGCAAAAGCCGACGCTGAATAGACCGAGGCACCGGCTTCCGACACCATGACCTTGGTGAGCTTCAATTCGGGGAATTTCTGAATGAGCTCGATGGCAAGCCTGTCTGTTTCGCGTGAGGCCGTGCCGTTGCCGATGGCAATCAGCTCCACCTTGTGTCGCAAGCAGAGTGCGGCAAGGGCTGCAATCGACTCGTCCCACCGGCGCTGCGGCTCATGCGGGAAGATGGCCGTATGCGCGACGACCTTGCCTGTGGCGTCAACCACCGCAACCTTCACGCCGGTGCGAAACCCCGGATCAAGTCCGAGTGTCGCGCGCGCACCAGCGGGCGCTGCCAGCAAAAGGTCCCGCAAATTGCTGGCGAACACGTTGACGCCTTCATCTTCCGCCACTTGCCAGAGCCGCATGCGCAGATCGACACTGAGATGGACAGAGATCTTTGTGCGCCAGGCCCAGCGTACCGTTTCCATCAGCCATTTGTCGCCGGGCCGCCCTAGCATCCCGATCTTTTTGGCGGCTGCGATGCGCCGCTCAAAGGCACCGGGTTCGCCGGGCTTCACAGCCTCGGGCGGTTCAGCCTCAAAGCGCAGATCGAGAAATTCTTCCTTTTCGCCACGATAGAGCGCGAGAATGCGATGCGATGGCAATTTGGTAAAAGGCTCGGAAAAATCGAAGTAATCCGAGAATTTTGCGCCAGCCGCCTCCTTGCCCTCGCGCACCTTGGACACAAGCTTGCCGCTCGTCCAATAGGCTTCACGCAGAGCGCCGATCAGCTCGCTGTCTTCCGAAAAGCGCTCAACCAGAATCGCGCGGGCGCCGTCCAAGGCGTCCTGCGGCGTGTTGATGCCCTTGTCGGCCGCGACATAGGTCCCGGCGATGGTGGCGGGGTCCTGCGTCGTATTGGCCATCAGCGCGTCGGCGAGTGGGGCGAGACCGGCCTCGATGGCGATCATCGCCTTGGTGCGGCGCTTGGGCTTGAAGGGCAAATAGAGGTCTTCAAGCCGCGCCTTGGTGTCGGCGTCCATCAGCATGCGGGTCAGCGCGTCGTCGAGCTTTCCCTGCTCGCGGATCGAGTCGAGGATCGCGGTCCGGCGTTGATCAAGCTCGCGCATGTAGCGCAGCCGCTCGTCCAGGGTGCGCAGCTGGATGTCATCGAGCCCACCGGTGGCTTCCTTGCGATAGCGGGCGACGAAGGGGACGGTTGACCCGGAATCCAGCAGCTCCACCGTGGCTGCCACCTGCTCGACGCGCACGCCCAATTCGTCTGCGATGCGCTGATTGACGCTTTTCATCAAGCCTCCGACTCACAGGCCTTCACCAGGCCGGGGGTCGGGTTTTAAGGCCCGGAAGGTGGCGAGGCAAAGGCGGCGGGGCCGATGATGGTGGACAAGTGGGGGATGTATACCCTCATCCGGCGCGAAACGCGCCACCCTCTCCAACGCAAGTCGGGTCCACCCGACTTGCGCATCCTACATGCCGAACCCCGGATAGAGCCGTGTTCGGTGGGAGGGGGTTGTCTAGATCGCGGCTAACCTTCTCCCTTTGGGAGAAGGTGTCACGCGGAGCGTGACGGATGAGGGTATCTAGTCTCCGGCATTCGAACACCCTCACCCGG
>CAIZGQ010000827.1 GCA_903932565.1 uncultured Hyphomicrobiales bacterium | reverse complement strand
TGCGCGCGCAGCAAATTGAAAAGCTGCGCCGGTTGCGGGCGGAACGGGACGAGAGCGCCACGCGCGCCGCTCTGAAAGCGCTGACAGATGGCGCCCGCAACGGCGGCAATCTGCTCGCGCTGTCGATTGAGGCCGCGCGCGTGAAGGCGACCGTTGGCGAGATCAGTGATGCGCTTGAAAAGGTGTTTGGCCGCCATCGCGCCGAAATTCGCGCCATCACGGGCGTCTACAAGCGCGAGGCTGGCGAAAACTCGGTGATGGTCGAGCGGGTGCAAGGTCTGACGCGGGCCTTTGCAGAGGATGAGGGACGCAAGCCGCGCATTCTTGTGGCCAAGGTCGGGCAGGATGGTCACGACCGTGGTCAGAAAGTTATCGCGTCGGCCTTTGGGGATCTTGGCTTTGATGTCGACATCGGCGCGCTGTTTGCCACACCTGAGGAAGCCGCCCAACAGGCGGTTGCGAACAACGTCCACATCGTTGGGATTTCGTCTCTTGCCGCAGGACATCTGACCCTTGTGCCCGAGTTGCGCGCGGCGTTGGAGGCCGCCGGGCGTCCCGACATCATGATCGTGGTGGGTGGTGTGATTCCGCCGCAGGATTTCGAGGCTCTGCGCCAGGCGGGCGCAGCCGCGATCTTCCCACCGGGGACGGTGATAGCAGAGGCGGCTGTGAGCCTGCTGGAAGATCTCAACAAGCGCCTTGGCTATGTGCAAAAGGATGCGGCGGAATAGGGGGCTGGCGGTTTCCCTCATCCGTCACGCTACGCGTGCCACCTTCTCCCTTGGGGGAAGGTGCCCCGCAGCGAACCCGGCTCTAGCCGGGGTTCGCCTCATCAAGAACGCTCACATCGGACAGGTCCGATGTGAGAGCGGGGCGGATGAGGGTCCGCAAATCTCCTCAAACCCGCATCGGCATCAGCACGTAGAGCGCTGCCGCGCCGTCGCGGTCCTGCACCAGTGTTGGCGAGCCAGGATCAGCCAGCTTGAAAAGTGCCGTGTCGGAATCAAGCTGCTGGGTGATGTCGAGCAGATACTTGGCATTGAAGCCAATCTCGAGCGGGCCGGAATCGTAATCGACGTCGAGCTCTTCCGTCGCTGAACCCGAGTCCGGATTGGTCACCGACAGCGTCAGCTTGCCGTCGACCAGCGACATTTTCACGGCGCGACCGCGCTCGGATGAAATCGTGGAGACGCGATCAACAGCGGCCTGAAACGGTGCGCGATCAACCGTCAGCATCTTGTCATTGCCAGCCGGGATGACGCGGGCGTAATCGGGGAACGTGCCGTCGATGAGTTTTGAGGTCATCACCACATCGCCGAACGTGAACCGGATCTTGGTGGTCGACAGCTCGATCTTCACATCCGCGCCGCCGTTCTCCAGCAGACGCTGCACTTCGGCGACTGCCTTGCGCGGCACGATGATGCCGGGCATCCCGGCCGACCCCGCCGGAGCGGGGGCCTCAAGCCGGGCCAGACGATGGCCATCCGTTGCCACCGCGCGCAGCATGGTGTGGCCGCCAGATTCCTGCGTGTGGAGATAAATACCGTTCAGATAATAGCGCGTCTCCTCCGTCGAGATCGCAAACTGCGTCTTGTCGATCAGCCGCTTCAGGTCGCCGGCTGGCAGACTGAACGTGTGGGTCATCTCGCCCGCGGCGAGATCGGGGAAATCGCTTTCCGGCAGCGACTGCAGGCTGAAGCGCGAGCGGCCAGAGCGAAGCAGCAATTGCCCCGCATCGCCTGCTGTCTCCAGCGAAATCTGCGCGCCATCGGGCAACTTGCGCACGATGTCATAGAGCACGTGCGCGGGCAGGGTGGTGGCCCCGGCCTGCGACACATCGGCGGGCACGGTCTCCGTCATCTCGATGTCGAGATCGGTCGCCTTCAGCAACATGGCCCGGCCGTTGGCCTGGATCAGCACGTTCGACAGGATCGGGATGGTGTTGCGACGCTCGACAACGCGATGCACGTGACCGAGAGATTTCAGCAGGGCCGTGCGTTCCAGTGTGACTTTCATAGTCCGGTCCGATCCAAAGCCATTCGCGCCCCTTTGTCCGACAGCGCGGATATCGGTGGGGGTGCGTCATCAAAATTACGGTGACGGGACAATGCCGAGCCATCTGGCAAGGTCAAGGTCTGTCCTGTCAAAGGACATCGAGTCTGGCCTTTGACGCTTCAGTTCGCAAGTCTCGCAGGCGCTTTTGGACCAATGGGCTGGGGATTGGTGCGGGCAGTCACGCGCGTGCGTGCGCGCAAGCCGATGGGCCGTGGCTTGCTCCCTCTGCTGGGGGCCGATAAGGAGACATAACAGTTTTATGGCGTTCTGCCGTTCGGAGCTTTCCCCATGACGATCCGCCTGCACAAGGGTGATTTGCCCGACGGCACGACCTACGGCGCATCGGTCGCCATCGATACCGAAACGCTCGGCCTCAATCCGCATCGTGACAGGCTGTGCGTGGTGCAATTGTCGGGTGGCGATGGCACGTCCGACGTGGTGCAGATCGCCAAGGGCCAGACGCGCGCGCCGAACCTTGAAAAGGTTCTCGCCGACCCGTCCTGCACGAAGATCTTTCATTATGGACGGTTCGATATTGCGGTGATGTTCAATGCTTTCGGCGTCATGGCGGAGCCGGTTTACTGCACCAAGATTGCCTCGAAGCTCGTGCGCACCTACACAGACCGCCATGGCTTGAAGGACCTCGTTCGCGAGCTGGTAGGCGTCGACCTGTCAAAACAGCAGCAATCCTCGGACTGGGCCTCCGAGACGCTGAGCGATGCGCAGCTCGCCTATGCGGCGTCAGACGTTCTCTATCTCCACGCCCTGCGCACCAGGCTCGATGCGATGCTCGCGCGCGAGGACCGGCTGGAGATCGCGCAGGCCTGCTTCAAGTTTCTGCCAACGCGGGCCAAGCTTGACCTGTTGGGGTGGCCCGAGAACGACATCTTCGCGCACATGTAGGGCAGGACCCCGGGGGGCGCGGCTATTGATAGCAACGGCAACTTGTTTGCGCCAAAATCTTCAAGGAAAAGAGGTTGGAAGCCATGAGGTGGCCTATGTTAAGCATAGGTTGCTAGGCTGCAGGTGCGGGCAATGGGGAACCTCTAGGCCAGACAACCTCCAGGCCAGACGATCTCCGCCCGCCCGCATTTCGCTCCGAAAGGAAGTCTAGGCTGTGGTTGACTATGTGACGCCTGAACACGCGCGCCGGGGCAGCGTTGCGCAACGGTCGCTGGCGTTTCAGGCGGCAGGGCGTCATTCCGCGCGCGTCCGCTGGCTTCGTCGCCTGATTGTCGCTGGCAGCGTCCTTGGCCTGCTGGGCTTTCTGGTGGTCCTGATTTTCGATCCGTTTTCAAAGATTTCCGGTAAGGTTTCAATTTCATCGGCGACGTTCAACGGCTCCAAAATCACGATGGAATTGCCAAAACTTAGCGGCTTCCGGGCCGATGGCCGCCCGTATGACGTGCGGGCCGCGTCCGGAATCCAGGACGTGAAGTTCCCCAATATCATCGAGCTCAACCAGATCGAAGCCAAGTTTACAACCGGCGACAACACGGTGATCCGCCTCGTTTCGCTGTTGGGAACTTATGATTCGTCGAAAGATTTCATGCACTTCACCAAGGATGTTCGCATCACAAGTGAAACGGGTTACGATGCTCTTCTCAAGTCTGCGGATATGGATTTCAAGGCGGGCACCGTCTCGACCACTGAGCCGGTGACCGTGGCAACCCGGAACTTCACGATTGCGTCCGATCAGATGAATATGCGTGACAATGGAAACATGATCCTCTTCGCCGGACACGTGCGCTCGACGCTCCTGCCCACGGCGGATGAACCGGACCAGAAGGCGCAAGTGAAATGAAGGCAATCCTCGTCCTCCCGCTGGTGTTCGCCTTGATGTGCGGGACGGCGCTGGCGCAGAAGGCGGCCCCCAGTCCTGGCGCGTTGCTGCCCGGCGGAAACGGTAAGCAGCCTGTGAGCGTCAACGCCAACCAGCTCGAATATTTCAGCAAGGAGCAGAAGGCGCTTTACACCGGTGACGTGGTGGCCAAGCAGGGCGACGCCACCCTTCGATCCTCAAACCTCACCATTTTCTTTGGCCCCGCCGCCGGGGCACCGGTAGCCGCAGCGGACGCAAAAGCGCCAGCGCCGGGCGTTCCCAATGCGAGCGGAAATTCTGTGCGACGGATGGAAGCCGAAGGGCCCGTCACCATCACCCAGAAAGACCAGGTCGGCACGGGTGATCGCGGCTGGTACGAGAAGGCCGAAAATAAAGTCTACCTCATTGGCAATGTCACCTTGAGCCAGGGTCCCAATGTCGCAAAGGGCGAGAAGCTCGTCTACGACCTGACAACCGGTCAGGCCCAGATCGTCGGGCGGGTCACAAGTCTCTTCACGCCCGGTCAGGGTGGCGATGACCCGACAAAGCCCAAGGGCGATAAGAGCGATAAGAGTGATAAAGGCGATAAATCAGCCAAAGGCGACAAGACGGAGAAACCGGTGAGAGCGGAAAAGCCCAAGCCCGCCGCTGCCGCGCCATCTGTCGCGCAACCCCGGACGGTGGAGCGTGCGCCCTCCAAACTTGTGATGCCGAGTCTGTACTGACGACGCGGCCTTAACCAGTCCGGAAGAGCATCATCAGTGCTGACGTTGCAGGTCGCCGGCTAAGTCCGTGCCAACCACAAAAAAAGCCCTCTTCCGAGGGCTTTTTCTTTTTTGGTGCACGAGTCTCGCCGTGCTCAAGCCTCGAAAACGAAACGTCGCTTTGTGGCGCAACTCACTGACGCCATGCGGCCCAAGTTATTGGCGCCATGTGGCCATGGCATCGTTAAAGGCACGATCGCCGGGTGCGCCCTTTTCAAACGTGATCTTGGCCAGCTTTCCGTCCGTCAGCAGGATCGGAATATCGATCCAGGCACGGGTGCGAATAAGTTCAAGGTTGCGCGCCACATAGGTGTCGCCCTTGGCCAGCGCGATGAAGAAGAAGTTGTCGCGGACCGGACGGGCCACCCCGAGCAAAGGATCACCCGAGGCGCTGTCCTCGCGGCGCATCTGGATATTGTCGATCTGCTTGATCGGCGCGACGGTACTGCCCGGCAGGATGGTGAAGCGCAGGTCGATCAGATGCGACGCAGGCAGGCTCTCATCAAGATTGCGCTGCATGCTGAGGCTGGCCTTCATTTTCACGTCGGGGATATCGACGTCGGCCCGAACCGCGACCGTGTTGGGCTGGCCCGGCGCGCCCGGAACGGAATCAACACGCCAGGTCACCGTGCCCACATAGGTCGCGACAGCCTTGGGGTCGGTGGCTGTCGGGGCCTGCAGGAGCAGCGCCGCACGCTGCGCGATTGCGACCCCGGGGGTCGAATTTGCGGGCGCAGATTGGGCTGTCGTCGCACCTGTCTGCGATCCGCCTGACGCAGGATCGGCCGCCCGTGGCTGCTGAACCGGAGCCTGGGCGTCGCTGCGGACGCCGCCACCAACCCGATCGGCAATTTTGCCCGACGTATCGGCCTCGACCGCAGCCGCCTTCGGCCTGGCGAGGTCTTCGGGCCGATCCCGGAGAATGAAGGCCGTGACCGCGACCGCGACGACGACAATTGCCACCACACTGCCAACGATCAGATGCCGCAGTCGGCCACTGGAATCCTGCTTGAGTTGCGGTGCCAGGGGGCGCAGCCCCTCGTTGCGCGCATTCAGTGTGCGGGTCGGCTGGTCCGCTTCGGCATCCAGAACATCTTCGAAGGACTGCGACTTGGTTTCGAGCGCCTCGTCGGCTGTCGGCGGCTCGGTAGTGTCTTGGCCCTTCGCGGGTGCGGGGTCCGGCAAACGTGAGCGGCCAAACTTCTGGAAAATGCTTTTGTCAGCCTCGTTGCTGCTAGACGCAGGCGCGGAAGACACAGCCATCGTCGGCGCAGCAACTTTCGGTGCCGGGGCTGGGCTCGCGGCGGGGGCATTTCCGGTTTGCGGCGTCGGGCTCGGCTGGCGGTTCACGCCGGTTGAAAAGACCGGGGGTGCGGCTGGCGTTGCTGCCGCCGTCCCGCCGGAGCTCGCTGCGGGGGCGGACGGCGCTGGTCGGGATGTTGGGAAGGGCGGCGGCGATTGGAATCGCGGCGTCGGACTGGCGGGTGTCCCAGCGCCTTGGCCGGGTGAGGGGGTCGGGCGCGGCGGTGTCGGTACGAACGGCTGTCGCGGGCTCGCAGGCTGGAAACCCGTGCCTGCGGGAGCAGCCGAGGCAGGCCGGCCCGGAATTGAACTTGCCGGTGCTGCACTTGATGGTGCCGCACTTGCAGGCAGCGACGTCGCGGTTGCAGATGCTGTGGATTTGCGCGCGATCTCATCTTCGAGACGCCGCACGGCCAGATCCAGCGCATCGCGCTCGACGTTGATATCGGCTTCTGAAATCGGCGGCTCAACACTGCGCAGCTGACCAATCAGCGCATTGCGCGCACGTTGGTAAATCGCATCGCGGGAGTCCCGAGTGGAATTCGGAAGACTCGAAATCGCACGCGCCAGGAGCGGATAGTAATCAGCCATGGTTGTTTAACACCATCCCTGTCGGTGTTCGTCAACGGTGACCAAAGACACTCGGCTGACAAATCCAACTTGGGAGACAAAAGACGCTTGATGGACTGGCACCTTTGCGGAATTCGAACATGGCAACATGTCTTAATCCTGGAACGGGTTGTGAACCAGAATCGTGTCGTCGCGCTCCGGGCTTGTGGACAGCAACGCGACAGGTGCGCCGATCAGTTCTTCGACACGGCGGACATATTTGATCGCCTGCGCGGGCAGATCGGCCCACGAGCGAGCGCCGCTCGTCGTGCCCTTCCAGCCCTCGATTGTTTCATAGACGGGCACCACGCGCGCCTGCGCCGCCTGGCTCGCGGGGAGGCGGTCAACAACTGCGCCGTCGAGATGGTAATGCGTGCAGATTTTGATTTCGTCGAACCCGTCGAGGATGTCGAGCTTCGTCAAGGCGATCCCGTCGATGCCTGACGTCTTCACTGTCTGGCGCACGAGAACCGCATCAAACCAGCCACACCGGCGGGCCCGGCCGGTGACCGTGCCAAATTCACGACCGCGCTCGCCGATCCGCTTGCCGATGTCATCGTGCAACTCGGTGGGGAAGGGGCCTCCCCCCACACGCGTTGTGTAGGCTTTGGCAATGCCCAGCACGTAGCCCACGGAGCGTGGGCCAAGCCCTGAACCCGTTGCCGCGTTGGCCGCCACCGTGTTGGACGACGTCACGAACGGGTAAGTCCCGTGGTCCACGTCCAGCAGTGCGCCCTGTGCGCCCTCAAACAGGATGCGCTTGCCGGCACGACGCAGCCCATCAAGCACGTCCCACGTCGCATCCATAAACGGGAGAATGTCGTCGGCAACGCTCAGCAATTCCGTGCGGATCGTTTCAAGCTCGATCTCCGGCAGGCCGAGGCCGCGACGCAGTGGATTGTGATGCGACAGAAGTCGCGTGATCTTGTCGTTCAGTGTGTCGGGTTCGCTCAAATCCATCACGCGGATGGCACGGCGTCCGGCCTTGTCTTCATAGGCGGGGCCAATGCCGCGCATGGTGGTGCCGATTTTCGTGCCGGCCGCGCCTGCGTTTTCGCGATGCGCGTCAAGCTCGCGATGAAGAGAGAGAATCAGCGGCGCGTTCTCGGCAATCT
>CAIZGQ010000826.1 GCA_903932565.1 uncultured Hyphomicrobiales bacterium | reverse complement strand
GCGCTGTTTGTGATCGCACCGTTTTGGCTGCTGATCTGCGCAACCTTAGCCGCCTTCTGGGTCGTCGACAGACTCGCGGGGCTATGTTTCGTGCCTTACATCATCTGGGTCAGCTTTGCCTTTGTCCTCAACGGCTCAATCTGGCTTTTGAATCACTAGTGAATCACTAGCGTTACGGCGATTGGGCACCCCGAAATCCAATTCCGGGCGCTGCCGTTGGTTTCGGCTCAAGTTTTACAAAATGCACGAGCACGTCCTGCACATCTTCGGGCGGCGACGCGAGGCGTGCCCGAAATAGGATCGTGCCGTCTTTTTCAATGCGGCTGACTTGCGCCGTACTCGTCCAAGTGTAGACCTCGCGGCCGCCCTCATTGCGCAATCCAAACGACAATTCCGGAATGGCTTGCGTTGTCGGCGTGAGATTCACGATCTCACCTTCAACGCCCAGCGTCTTGCGGCCGCCGTCATCAAAAAGCATGGCTTTGACATGCCGAATGTCGAGACCACGGACATTGACCGGCAATCCGATCGCCGCATAAGCCCGCGCTATGAGGGGGGCGGCCTTCACCACGTGGGAGCGACCAGCGACCAAGGCCATGACCAATGCGATGCCTGCGATCGTGAACCCGAGCGTGCCGAACCGCGCCCCTCGGGCAGGCGTGTGGCTTTTAGAGGAGACTTCATCGATCGCAGCGCGGCGCCCTTGGCGAGCCGTCCCATACAGATCCTCATACGATTGTGGCCGCACGCGCTGGCTGATCGCGACCGCCTCGATCTCGCGCGGCGCGTCAGCATGGCCCGGACGGAGTGTGGTAGGTTCATGTAATGTCATGGCAACCGCAGCGGTCTGATTCGATGGCAGCTGCGACCCTTGCCGGATCGGCAGCCTCCAAGCATTGGTCCGCTGCTATGGTTAAGACTGCGTAAAATTTCCCCGTCCGGATAGAAACGGAGCGACCTTGGTCCGATTTGAAAATGTCGGTCTCCGGTACGGAATGGGTGCCGAGACCCTGACTGACATCAGCTTTGCCATTGAACGGCAGTCCTTCCAGTTCCTGACAGGCCCCTCCGGCGCGGGCAAAACGACACTTTTGCGCCTGGTGCTTCTCTCGCTGAAACCCACACGCGGCTTCATCACTATGTTCGGGCGCAACGCAGCGACGCTGGACAAGGATGCCATGACGGCGCTGCGTCGCCGGATCGGGGTGGTGTTTCAAGATTTTCGATTGCTCGAACATTTG
This sequence comes from uncultured Hyphomicrobiales bacterium, assembly GCA_903932565.1. Lineage (GTDB taxonomy): Bacteria > Pseudomonadota > Alphaproteobacteria > Rhizobiales > Beijerinckiaceae > Terripilifer. The sequence goes on along the minus strand of CAIZGQ010000826.1, from coordinate 1,379 downwards.
ACCACTTATGAGAATGTGGCGCTCCCCCTGCGTGTGCAGGGCAAAGAGGAAGCAACCTACCGGGCAGAAGTCATTGAACTCCTCAAATGGGTCGGGCTTGGCGAGCGAATGCATGTTCATCCCGCCACCTTGTCCGGCGGGGAAAAGCAACGCGCGGCGATTGCGCGAGCGCTGATCATGCGGCCTGAACTCTTGCTGGCAGACGAACCGACGGGCAACGTGGATCCGTCCTTGGCGCGCCGCCTGCTGCGATTGTTCATGGAGTTGCACAAGTCAGGCACGTCGGTGGTGATCGCCACCCATGATCTGGCACTGATGGATCAGTTTGATGGGGCGCGGCGCTTGGTGCTCGGCGATGGCCGTCTGCACATTTACGATTAAAGGCGGACTGTGTGAGCGAGGCTTCAGTCAACATCAAGCGAAGACAAGCCGAGGCGCGATCAGCACCCGAGCCCGCCTTGGTGCGCCCGGAAACGGCCCTGATTCCGGCTGGATCGATCGCTGGACGCACACTCGTCACCGTCATCGCCATCATGACCTATCTGGCGGCACTCACGGCGGGAGTGGCAGTTGTCGTAAGTGATTCGTCGCAAAGCTGGGTGCAGGACATTGGTCGAGAAATTACCATTCAGATTCGCCCCGCAGCGAACCGCGATCTCAGCTCGGAAGCTGAAAAAGCAGCCGAAATTGCGCGCAAACTCCCCGGCATCAAGGATGTGCGGGTCTACAGCAAGGCGGAGTCCGAGCGGCTGCTCCAACCCTGGCTCGGGTCGGGTCTCGATCTTGGCGAACTTCCCGTGCCCCGGCTTGTTGTTGCGACCTTATCGGACAGCGCAGCACCCGACCTTGGGGCGTTGCGCAAGTCGCTGATTGCGCAAGTTCCCGGTGTCAGTCTTGATGATCATGGCACCTGGATGACCCGCCTCAAGACGATGGCAAACACACTCGTTCTGGTTGCTGCCATTGTCTTTGTCCTGGTGCTGACGGCGATGGCCCTCGCAATTGCCTTTGCGACCACAGGTGCGATGGCAGGCACCCGCGAAATCATCGCCGTGCTCCATTTTGTCGGGGCGGAAGATCGCTTCATCGCAAATGAATTCCGGCACCACTTTGTGAAGCTCGGGCTGCGCGGCGGCGCTGTTGGCGCGAGCGCGGCGATTGCGACCTTTCTTATTGCCAGTGCGGCCTCGTCCTGGTGGCTCTCAACGCCGGGCGGTGAACAAATCGAGGCTATGTTTGGCCGCTTTTCCGTCGGACTGAAGGGTTACGCTCTGATGTTCGTGATCGCTTTGGGAGTGGCAGGGCTCACGGGGCTGATGTCCCGGATCATCGTGCTGCGTCAATTGCGGGACTTGAGCTAGGCACCGCGTGCCCTCGCT
>CAIZGQ010000825.1 GCA_903932565.1 uncultured Hyphomicrobiales bacterium | reverse complement strand
GGCGCCCGCGCTACCGGCGCTACCGACGTCCAATCTGGTGGCTGTTGCCAATCCTTCTGTGCGGCCCCTGTCTCCAGTATCATCCGGACCGCTCGCCTCCAGCGCTTTAACCCGCCCTCTGGTCGATGTGCCGCGTCCACCTGCTGACGTGACCGGGCGTAAGCCAAAGCCGGAGAAAGGCCTTTTGGCCCGGGCGGGCGAGGCCAAGACCAGTCTCATCGAGAGCGTGAGCAGCGTGGGCTCGTCGATTGGCACATCCATCGGGTCGTTGTTCAAGCGAAACTGATCGGCGCGATGGGCCTGCTTGACGCCGCGCGCGCTGACAGTCACACCCCTGCTGTTCTCAGGGAGACTGACATGTCCGCACTTACACTTGCCCACGCCCAAAAGATTGTTGCCGAGGCGCTTGGCCTCGCCCGCACGCAAAAAATGAATCCGCTGTCTGTGATCGTGCTCGATGCGCGCGGCGCCCTCGTGGCCGCTGCCACGGAAGACAACAATGGCTTTGGCCGCTGGCAGATCGCGTTTGGCAAGGCCTACGGCGCTTTGTTCATGGGTGTCGGATCCAAGAAGCTGGGAACGATGGCCGTTGATCGTCCGCATTTTGTCAACGCGCTTGCCAACATTCCGGCCCATGGCCTGATACCGGTCGCTGGTGGTGTGCTGATCCGTGACGCAGCAGGGGCCATTGTCGGCGCTGTGGGTGTGTCCGGCGATACATCCGACAATGACGAAGCCTCAGCGACCGCTGGCATCGTGGCCGTCGGCATGAAGGCCGATGGCGGTTAATATTACATTATAAATATGTAATAAAAAATATCCACTCGCATGGCGCTGTGAAATAGCCTAGAACCGTGCGGGTGGGACAACGCGCTGGCCAAGCCGCGGTCACGCTCTCGCGGAGCTTCAGGGTTTAACGATGCAACAGGTCATCTCAGCCAACCGACTGGTCGATGGGATCGTCGTGTTTTTCGGTGTCGGCCAAGGCTGGGTCGAGGGCCTGCAACAAGCGCTGGTCTTCACCGAGCAGGGCGCTGTTGAGGCAGCATTGGCAGCGGCTGCATTGTCCGTGAAATCCAACCTCGTTGTGGATGTTGCGGCCTTTGACGTGACCGGGCCGTCTGGCCACATCCGCGCGACCCACATTCGGGACGCCATTCGGGCAGCAGGGCCCACGGTGAGGCTCGACCATGGCAAGCAGGCAGTCGGGCTCTGAGTCCATCACTTGAAGCGGCGCTGCTGCCACAACCTCGCGTGAAGGAAGTCACACCATGTATCGCTATGACGAATTCGATACGGCCTTTGTCCAAGAGCGCGTTGCGCAGTTTCGCGATCAGGTGGAGCGTCGTCTCAAGGGCGAGCTGACGGAAGATCAATTTCGAATTCATCGCTTGATGAACGGCGTTTACCTGCAATTGCATGCGTACATGCTGCGGATTGCCATTCCTTATGGCAGCCTGTCAGCGCGCCAGATGCGCATGTTGGCGCACATCGGCCGCAAGTATGATCGCAGCTTCGGCCATTTTACAACGCGCCAGAACCTCCAATTCAATTGGCCTGCGCTAAAAGATGTGCCGGACATCTTAAGCGATCTTGCAAGTGTCGAGATGCATGCGATCCAGACATCCGGCAATTGCATCCGCAATGTCACAGCCGATCATTTCGCCGGTGCCTCTGCTGACGAGATTGAGGATCCGCGGCCCTACGCTGAAATTTTGCGGCAATGGTCTTCAATCCATCCGGAATTCACCTTCCTGCCCCGCAAGTTCAAGATTGCCGTGTCTGGCGCGCCGCATGATCGGGCTGCCATTCAGGTGCATGACATTGGCCTGCAGATTGTTCGCGATCCCCAGGGTGAGATTGGGTTCACGGTTTATGTGGGGGGCGGGCTTGGCCGCACACCCATGATTGGCCACAAGATCCGGGACTTTTTGCCGGTCAACGATCTCCTTGCCTATTGCGAGGCGATTGTGCGCGTTTACAATCTTGAGGGTCGTCGCGACAACAAATACAAGGCGCGCATCAAGATCCTGGTGCACGAAAAAGGCCCAGAGACCATTCGTGCAGCGGTCGAGGCTGAGTTTGCTGCCGCCGACAAAACAGCTCTGCGTCTTCCGCAAACGGAAGTCGACCGCATTCGCGCATACTTTGCGCCGCCTGATCTTTCCGCACGTGCGGAACGCTCGGATGCGTTCGAGGCGCGACGCGCTAGTGATCCTGCCTTTGCGACGTTTGTTGATTCAAACCTGTCCGCGCACAAG
>CAIZGQ010000824.1 GCA_903932565.1 uncultured Hyphomicrobiales bacterium | reverse complement strand
GTTTCCGGCGTGATCGCCAGAACCACAAGCTTGCGATAATCGGGCGCGCGCCACGTCAGCTTACGGTCGTCGTAAAATTTCTGCAGGTCGGCGGCTGAAGGGGCCGGGATGGTGCCCGCAGCATTCGCCGGCAGCACAAAGTAATCGACACTGCGGGTCTCGTTGCGAAACCGGTTCACGGCCTCCAGCGCGACATTGGGAATGACGATGCCGCCCGCCAGCGCGTCGGCTATTTCACGGCGCAGATAAACACCGCGTTGGTCAGCGACGAACTGCTTCTCGGTCAAGCCGTTGTCGCGCAGGATCGACTGAAACACGAGCGGATCGAATCGACCGGACGCACCAAAGAAGGCAGGATCGGACGCAGCCGACTTTACAATGTCTGCATTCGACATGGCGAGGCCCAGCGTGCGGGCGCGCTCATCAAGGGCGGCATCGGAAATCAGCTTGCCCAACACTTGCGAGTCGAGGCCCATGGCCTTTGCCTGCTCGGCTGTGACAACCCGGCGTGCCTGCTGCTGCAGACGCTGCAACTGGATTTGATAGGCCGAGCGGAAGGCCTCCGACGAAATCTCCGTCTGCCCGACCTTGGCCAGGGACGTGCCGCCAAAGCCGCGGAAAATGTCGCCGATGCCCCAAATGACAAAGCTGAACGTCAGGAAGCCCATAATGAGAACCAGCATGGTCTTGCCGAACCAGTTCTGGGACGCTTTGCGAAGGCCGTCGAGCATGGCGATTCGTATCTCTTTGAAGAACGCGCAGGACGCGCGAATGACGTCCGTTTAGCTGGTTCACGTCTTCTTGCATAGGCGGACGCCTTGCTTGGCATGGGCCGGAGGGTGGCGGATCGACGGCTGTGCGTGAACCGGCCGGAAGGAGGGCTTTACAGGCGCAAATTCGAACGTTTAAAGCACGATCCAGACCGTCGCAGGGCCTCCCTCCGGCAAGGCTTTTGTCAGGGGAAGAAACATGTCCACTCGCCCTCGCCCACTCGTTGCCGGCAATTGGAAGATGAACGGCCTTCGCGCCTCACTGACAGAGCTTGAAGCCATGGTGACAGCCAACAACACGGCGCTGTCGAGCAATGTTGATCTCCTCATCTGCCCACCCTTCCCGCTGTTGCAAATGGCGAGCTCGATGACGCTGGATGCCGCCAAAGGCCGCCGCATCTCCATTGGCGCGCAGGATTGTCATACAAAAGAGAGTGGTGCGCATACAGGTGATGTGTCGGCCCAGATGATTGCAGACACAGGCGCAACCTACGTGATCGTCGGCCATTCCGAGCGCCGCGCTGATCACGCCGAGACCGACGCGATTGTTTGCGCCAAAGCGGAAGCCGCGCGCCGCGCCGGGCTCACGGCTATCATCTGCGTGGGCGAGACCCATGCGGAACGCGAAGCGGGCCGTGCGCTCGACATCGTGCGCGCGCAACTCCACGGCTCGATCCCGCAGGGCATGGGAGCGAGCCATCTGGTGATCGCCTATGAGCCCGTCTGGGCGATCGGCACGGGGCTAACGCCAACAGCGGCTGATGTGGCGCAAGTTCATGCGCTGATCCGGGCGGAACTTGTGAACCTGTTGCCGCAAGTTGGGGCCGATGTGCGCATTCTCTACGGCGGCTCCGTCAAGCCATCGAATGCAGTGGAATTGATGGGCGTCGAGAACGTCAACGGCGCGCTGGTGGGTGGCGCGAGCCTGACCGCCAAGGATTTTTTGGGTATTGCGGCGGCGTATCTTTGAGGTTGGGGACTTTCCCTCATCCGTCACGCTCCGCGTGCCACCTTCTCCACGCAAGTCAGGTTTACCTGACTTGCGCATTTTGAATGCCGAACCCCGGCTAGAGCCGGG
>CAIZGQ010000823.1 GCA_903932565.1 uncultured Hyphomicrobiales bacterium | reverse complement strand
CCGGCAACATCGCAGATGCCGCCGGCGGCACGTTGCAAACCGGCAATGCAGCGCAGAACGCTTGTCTTGCCACATCCCGAGGGGCCGAAAATTGCGGTGATACCCTGCGCTGGTGCGTCAAACGCGGCGTCGAGCAGGAACCCGCCGACCCTATGATGAAACCGGAAGCGCAGGCTATCTGGTTCTCTCATGAGCGGAGTCTCGAGAGACGCTTTTCCAGCAGGCTCAGGCTTAAAATCACGGCGAAGGAAAACGCAGCCATCCCGCCTGCCAGAAGGCTCGCCTCTCGCCATTGCATGGCTTCCACATAATCGTAAATCGCAATCGACAGGACTTTGGTGGTGCCCGGAATGCTGCCGCCGATCATCAGTACAATGCCAAATTCGCCCAGCGTGTGCGCAAAACCAAGCACGGTGGCTGTCAAAAACCCAGGGGTGGCGAGAGGCACTGCCACCGTCCAGAACGCGCGCCACGGGGACGCGCGCAGGGTCGCGGCAACTTCCATGGGGCGCTCGCCGATCGCCTGGAATGCATTGCGGATCGGCTGGACTACAAACGGCAGCGAATAGACCACAGACCCAATCACAAGGCCGGGGAACGTGAAGGCCAGGGTCCGCGACCCCATCAGGTGCGCAACCCAGCCGCCGGGTCCGGCGGGACCAAGGGCAACAAGCAAGTAAAACCCCAGCACGGTCGGGGGCAACACCAGAGGCAGGGCGACAATGGCCCCAACAGGTTCGCGCCACCAGGCCTGCGAACGGGCAAGCCACCACGCCAGCGGCGTGCCGATGATTAGCAGGATCAGGGTCGTGAGCGCTGCCAATTCCAGTGTCAGGCGGATGGCAGTCCAAACGTCATCCGACATGCTGTGCAGCCTTCTCGGACGGGTGGCGTGGGCAAGCTGCGTTGGCTGGGCCGACCGCATAGCCGGAACTCCAGGGAAGGCGGGGCTGCGTGGTGGTCACCCTCTGAACTCCAGGAACAAGCATCGTGATTCGATATCGCGGCGAGGGGCCCAGTTAAGCAAAACAATGGGCTGTTCAGCACGTGGCTCGACCTTCACGATTTGGCAAACACGTAGATGTTACATGTTTCACTGGCAAATGCCGCCTGAGCTGGATCGCATCCTGTGGCTGAAGGTTGTCTTATGTTCGCCTGTCAACATCGGGTCGGGTTTAGTGGCCAAGCGGGCTTGAAGGGCATTGTCCCGGTACTGCGGAGCCGTGGATGCGCCTGCTGACGTGGCTCATGGGAGATCCTCCGCCGGAAACGGCCGCGCAGGAGTTTCATCGCATCCAGCAGCTCGCGAATGTCTCAAATTCCGACTCGCCGGGAGGTGAAGCGGCGGGGCCGACGGTCCCTGGCAGTGGTAACGCCGAATCTCTCGGGATTGAGCTTGGGGCGTTTTTAGCCGGTCAGGCCGATCAGCTCATCGCGCACCACGCGAGCGCCGAAGGTTTGGGGAGCAGGGCTGCGCGGTTGATTGGTCTCGAAATTTTTGATGATTCGGGACATTCGGGGATGGCGCGTGTGTTCCGGCATATTCGCACGGCGTGTGGGCCAGATGCTGCACAGCTGCTGTCCAAAAACTGGAATCAAATCGGCAATTG
>CAIZGQ010000822.1 GCA_903932565.1 uncultured Hyphomicrobiales bacterium | reverse complement strand
GCGTGCGGGAGAGGAAGCAAAATGACGCTATGCGGGTCAAACGGATTGGGTAAGATACCGAGGATGAAAGTTGCCATTGTGGGCGCAGGTCTTTCGGGAGCATGGCTCTGCCGCCAGTTACGCATTGGATTTGGAGCCGACCCGCTCGAGCTCGTTGTTTTTGAAAAGAGCCGGGGTGTCGGTGGGCGTTTAGCAAGCCGACGCGATACGGGCAGTGAGGCTAAGATGGATTTGGGCGCGCGCGGGTTGTCAGTAGACCCAGGGCCGTTTGCCGACGCTCTGGATCTCCAAGTTGAGGCCGGCAGCGTGCTCAAAAAAGACGAAGCCGCCGCGCTTTTTTCGGCTCAAAACGGCTGGTCAGGTGCACCGATTCTCGCTCAGGTCTCAAGTCAAAAAGGATCAAGCATGATGGGCGAAACAGTCGTCAAGGCCATGGTCGTGGGCCTGATGTTTGCTTGCATCGCAGCGGAGACGTTCGGCCACGCGAGCCCGCTTTATTCCAGCATCGTGACGGGCTGCTTTGCGCTCCTGAATCTCAAGAGTTTTTTTGGGGAAAAGAACCCGAACCCCCCGCAATAGAGGAAACCGACATGTCTCTCACGTCCCAACTGTTCAAGGGCCAGATCACCCCGGCCCAGTTTGTCACCAAGTCCGCCGAAGAGCTTCACAAGGACGCGGTGTACTTTGCGCATCTGCCGTGGGCTTCCACGATTGTGGATTTTGCCATGTCCAGCTTGTCGGTGTTCCTGACGGCGCAGGGCATGTCCTCGACCCTGGTGGTCAACATCATCGGCGCCATCAAGAGCGAGTTTGCCGCCCTGTCTGGCACGGCCTCCGCTACTGCAAACCCTACCCCTCCGGCTCCTTGAGCCGGCACAACACCGAACGCCTGCTGCAACTCATCCTTGAAAGGTTAGATCACATGTCCGCTGCCATCGACTCCCTGAACTCCTCCGTCACCGGCCTGCAAGCTGCCGTCGCTGCTGCCACCGCGCAACTCGACGTGCTGGCCAAGGAAATCACTAACGCCGCCTCTGCCAATGATCCGGCGGTGCTGGCCGTGGCTCAACAGCTTGGCACCCTTGCGGACAATCTCAACGCCGCTGTGGCTGCGTCCAAGCCCGCCTGATGGGCTGGTTGATCTCCCTGGTGCTGGGGCTCTGGAAGAACTTTCTGGATTCCCGTGCCAACCGAACAGAAGTCGTGGCGCGTGAGGCTGTGACCGCTGAAGTAAACCTTGCGTCAAAAAGGGCGTCAGATGAATTGGGTAAAAAGGCTGACGCTGCTGTGCGGGCTGTTGACGCTAGCGGGGTGTCAGTCATCGCCGCGACCGACCCTAACAATCGCGCCGGATAAGGTGTGCAGAACATGGAAGCCGCAAAGCTACCTGTTGCACAATCCACGCCGGATCGGGGACGACACGGAAGAGACCGTGAAGGGCATTCAGGAACAGAACGCAGCCCGTTCCGCATGGTGTGGAAATTGGCCATGAGCGACGTGTCCCCTGCCAAAGTTTCTGGGTTCTTACGGGTTGAGGTCATCAGTCTGGCGCTCGCCATCATGTTCCAGACAGCTACCGGCGTATGGCAGCTTTCGCAGCTTGCGGCTCGGGTGGCGGCTCTTGAAACCAAAGCCACAGCAGCCAGCCATCAAGGCGAAGACATTGCCAGAATTGATGAGCGCACAAAATCCATGGACGAGGCTGTCCAGCGGATTGAGCGTCAGCTAGAGGCAAGAACGGCGGCTACTCACTAATGCCGATCAGCGAAGAGCTAAAGCAATATGCCACGCCTCGCCAAGCTGAAATTATTGATGCAGTATTAAGCCAAGGTGGTAGCCGAAAAGCCGCACTCCATTTGAATGTCAACGTCAGGTATGTTGACCGCGTATTGCAAATTGTCCGCACCCGTGCCGCCCGTGAGGGACACGCTCCAGGGCATTTTGATTCCGGTGTAGCTCCCGGATTCCGAATGGGCAAAGTAACGATCCAGCGCGGTCCTGAGGGCGTGGAGCGGGTGTGGGAACGCCAGCACCCGGAACAGGGGCGTATCCGCGCAGAACTGGAAGCCTTTACCAATTTTGTCTGTGACGACGTTCGGGGCATGTCTCCCTTGGTGGACAAGCCAGACCATGCAGCATCGGATCTTCTGGCAACCTACTGGTTTGGAGACCCACATTTCGGCCTTGGCTCATCTGTGGAAGATGGTGGGGAAGATACCAGCATAGACGATGCTGATCGCTTGACGCGCGCCGGAATTGACGAAATGGTCAGCCGAATGCCGCGCACGGAAAAAGCCATTCTCAGATTCATCGGAGACAACACCCACGCCAATGATGGGTCTGCCCTCACCCCCCAAAATCGCAACATGCTGGACGTGGACGGGCGGGGATTCGGCGCAGCCTTTCTGTCATGCTCTCGCGCCATTGCCTATGCAGCTACGCGGGCGCTGGAACGCCACGAACAGGTCGAGCTATGGATTCTGCCGGGGAACCACGACCCGGACGCAGCGTTTGCCGTGGCCGTGGCTGTGTCCATGTTTTTCGACAATCACCCTCGCGTGACGGTGCGTCTGTCGCGGGATTATCTGTGGTGGACCACCTTCGGCAAAAACCTGATTGCTGCGCATCACGGGGACAAGATCAAGTCCCAAGACATTCATGGCGTCCTGTCCAATGACTGCCGGGAAGTCTGGCACCTGTGCGAGTTCCGCTACGTGTGGATGGGGCATATCCACCATGACACGGTGCAAGAGTATCAGAGCACGCGGATTGAAAGCCTGCGCACACTGGCCAAGTCTGACAAGTGGCACCGGGGCAAGGGCTACAGGTCCATGCGGGACACTCGCGCAATTGTCTATCATGTGGACGGCGGCGAGGCCGTCAGGTTCACGGTGTCGGCGGCAATCCTGAACGGCTTTGAAACTAAGGGTGCCGGGCGGCTGGGGCTGCGATAGATCACAAGTGCCCCCTGCCACACCTTCCCCAAAGGTTAGACGCCTGGTTTCGGGATTGTTTCGCGTCCCGCTATAAACGCTGCCCACACATCGTTTAAGCCAAGGTCCAGAGCCACATCTGTCAGGCATTTTTCCGCGTTCCGAAGTTGTTGGATTTGGTTTTTCAAAACGTCCACCGCCTCACGGCCTTTAGCATTTGTCACCTTGGATCGTTTTTCCAGCCGGTCCCTAATTTGAAGAATTGTGTCCATCGCCCGCAACGTCAGGGCAAGGCTCTCTGCGTCACCGCCACGGGAGGTGAGGGCGGTAAGGATTGATTCGGCATAAGCTGGAGAAACCTTAAACCATTCCCCGGACAGGCGCGCATATGACAAAAGCCGGTGCGCTTCCTCTTCGACATTCAAAGCCGCCCCGCGGGTCATCTCCCACGTTTTGACAAGTTCGACACGGGTGCTTGATCCGCTGCGAATGGTAACGATCCGTTTGATCGGATCTTTGGTGTGGCCAATTTTCACAGCGCCCGATCCGTTTTCCATCAGATAGACGTAATGCGTTGCGGCACCGTATTTCGGCTTGTGCCCAGGCGGAACAATCCCGGAACTTTGTGTGGGGGATTTTGTGTCGGTCACGGTTTGAATTGCCTTTCTCGTTCTTGCGGTGTTCTGCGACGCAACCAGTTGCCAACCCCAGACAGAAAGCCTTATAGGGCAACGCCGGGAACGGTTTGCGGATGTGGCGGAACTGGTAGACGCACTGGATTTAGGTAACTCCGCTACATTACCCATTTCCATTTGATATTGCACGCTTTTTTGCCTTCTTCCCCGGCGCATTGTGGGGATAAGCGCGCTCAAATCCTGCGCGCACATCTTCCGTCGAGACGTGGGCATATCGGGCAGTGGACTTCACGTCGTCATGTCCAAGGGCGTGTTGCACCAGCAGGGTGTTGCCTGTCGCCCTCAGAAGAGCCGTGGCGGCATGGTGACGCAGATCGTGGGCCGGGCGAGCGTCAGCCACTGATGCGGTCTGTAGCGCCTTTCTGGAGGCTGATTGAAACGCCCGCCAGTGTGATGGCACCAATCGCCCGTCCTTCTCCCTGAACCATACCGTGTCCAACCCGGAAACTTTTGCGCGTGTTGCCCTGGCGGCAAGGTCGCGCATGTCCTCGTCAAGCAGGGGAAGCGCCAAAGCCTTGTTGTTCTTCCGATCTCGAAGGGTGACAACCCCGGCCTCCGGCTTCACGTCGTCGGGAGTGAAATAGGCTTCGCTCAACCGCACCCCGTAACGCGCCATGAAGTCAAACAGCGGGCGGTGCCACTCCGGCAGACCCTGACGCCATGCGGACAATTCAGCGGGCGTAAACTCCCGGCTGCGTGGCTCGGCCTCTTCCAGGCGCAGGCGCGTCCATTTGATCCGATTGACCGGCTGGGCAAGCACCTCGTCCGCGTAGGACAGGATCGGGCGAAGGTTGTCGATGATGTCGCGGTTTATGGTGGCATTGGTCGGGATGCGGCCATTGTGCGTCTCGTCCACCCGGCGGGTCTGGATCGCCTCGGCAACGTGGTCGGCTGTCAGATCCGATACGAGGGTGTCAGGGTCAAGATGACGCCACAGGACACGCAGGCGGAACGCTATGGTGCGCGCGCTCTTCAGGTGGCTGGCGTGACGTTCGAACCAGATGTGCGCCGCTTTCCCGACCGTGATCCGTTCAGCAGTTTTTCCCAGGACGGCATCTGTTCGGTATTGCTCGACGTACCTTTGCGCGTCCGCTTTCTTTTCGAGCTTGGTCGATCCGCGGTGACGTTCACCGTTAAGCCAGAAGTCGAAGTGATAGAACCGGCCCCGCTTGTATAGCTGCACAGGTAAGCCTCCAGGTCGTCGGAACGGATGCGCCATGATGCGCCCACCTTGCGGGCGCGCAACTCACCAGATGCGATAATGCCACGCAGGGTCGGGCCACTGACGCGCAGGGCTGTGCAGACTTCTGCAAAGGTCATGACGACGGCTGTACGCATCATCACATCAATCTGCCTGGAGAGCGTGGAGCGGGTCACTCGTCCCATCCTTGAAACTCTTCGTCCACCTCAACGGAAAAACCCAAAGCCGGAAGAATTTTCTGCATGGCTTGTTGCCATGAATGCCACTCTCCCCCGCCTAAATGTCCGTCGCCTTGGTGGAACAGAATCATTTCCCCATCGCGAAACACTTCCACAGTTTCCCAACTGTACGATCCGCAGCAATCGCAATCGCCATGACCAGACCGCACTACAAATTTGATAGCGGCACTCACTCCGGCGTCTCCGGTGCTGGTGGGGCGGCTGAAATCATGACTGACCATACAAGGTCAACTCGGCTTGCCGTGTCGTCGGCGTCCAACCCGGCTTCCTCCATTGCGTCAGTTGGCTCCCTCGGCACCATCACCCACCCCTCTGGTGGGGCTGGGGGATGGGCGTAGAGGGGCGTGACGGGGAAGCCCTTGGTCGTCCAGTATTCCACGTCGTCTGGGTCCATCGAAATCAGCGCATCGCACTTCCACGCCACCGGCTCTGCCTTAGGCTCTGGTGGGGCAGACAGGGCTGCGATGGCCGCTTTAACCGCGTCAAAAAATTCTGGCTGGTCTTGAAAAATCAGCCACGCCTGAAGCTCTCGCAATTCATTAATGACGCCATCCATCACTTATCTCCTGTCCGTGGGGGTGGGGAATGATCCTTGCGCCCGCAGACCACGCGCTGGCACGTTTGTTCTGACGTGGGCGGGCAGATGCAGCCCTTCGTCGGCGGATGGTAAGGGACGCTCCATTGGGGTGTGAACG
>CAIZGQ010000821.1 GCA_903932565.1 uncultured Hyphomicrobiales bacterium | reverse complement strand
GCTTGGTCTCGCAGTCTCGAAAAAGCTCGCGCTCAATGGCTATCGCGTGATTGGTGTGGCGCGAACCCAGACAGACGTCTTTCGACAGACGCAAGCAGAGATCGAATCTGCAGGGCAGGGCGAGCTGATGTTTGTCCGTCATGATTTGATGGACATTGACGCGATTCCGCAACTCGTCACCGCCATGCGGGGCGATTCTGGACCGTTCTTCGGCCTGATCAACAATGCCGGTCTGGGAACGGAGGGCATTTTATCCACCATGCCAAACGCTGACATGGAAAACCTGGTTCGCCTCAACGTGCTGGCACCGATGATGCTCACCAAATATGTAGTGCGCTCGATGATGTCAGCCAAGGCCGGGCGCATTATCAATATGTCCTCGATCGTTGCATCCACAGGCTACAGTGGTCTTTCTGTGTATTCGGCAACAAAAGCTGCTCTTGTTGGTTTTACGAAATCGCTTGCACGTGAGGTTGGCTCACTTGGGATCACAGTCAATGCCATTGCGCCGGGGTTCACCGATACGGATATGACGTCGGGCATGGATGCCAAACACAAGGCAACCATTGAGCGTCGGGCCGCGCTGAAACGCATGACAGACGTCGATGATATTGCAGAGGCTGCACTCTATCTGATGAGTGAAAAGGCGCGCAATATCACGGGAACCGTGATGACGATTGATGCTGGGAGCACAGCATGAACATGGTGTGGACCGCCCCAATATATCGTCAGGCAGATGCGATGCGCACGGTGGATCCGCGCGCCGGGGAAACTATGTCAAGCAACCAGGTCAAGGTCACAGCAGCGGAAAAGCCAAACGGCAAGCTCGCTGTTCGTCAAATTCAAGATGTGGACCTTGAAGCGGTGATGATGTTGCTTGTGCGCGGTTTTCCTGAGCGCAACGCTGCCTATTGGCAACGCGGATTTGAGTACCTGCGCACGCGCCCCATGCCAGAAGCATATCCGCGGTATGGCTACGTCATGACACGCGGCGACCAGATGGTCGGCGTCTTGCTTCTGATTTTTGCAACAGCGGATGATGGGTCTGTTCGCGCGAATGTTTCAAGCTGGTATTTGGACCCTGCCTACCGCATCTATTCAAACATGCTCATTGGGCCCGCGCTGCGGATGCCGGGCGTGACCCTGTTTAATATTTCGCCGGCACCGCAGACAATTGACAGCATCCGGACCCAACGCTTCATTCAATATGTATCAGGAACCTATTTCGCGCTCGCGGCACTTGGAAAAATTATGCCGCGCGTGTCCATCAAGCGGATTCAAGGGAGTACATCGCCGGACGCTTCGCTTCTCGAGCAACATGCGGCACGGGGCTGCATTGCACTCGAGCTGACAGCGGATGGTGAGACATTCCCCTTCATTTTTGTGAAGGGCCTCGCCTTTTCCAGTCGTCTGCGATGCGTCCAGCTTCTGTATTGTCGCGATCAGGCAGACTTTGTTAAATTTGCCGGTCCATTGGGCCGTTGGTTGTTGCTGCGCGGCTTTCCGTTTGTGATGATGGATGCAGTCGGATCAATTCCAGGCCTGAGAGGCCGCTATTTTGAGGGTCGCCGGAAAAAGTTTTATCGCGGCGACATCAGCCCCCGTCTTGGCGATCTGAGCCTGACGGAACTTATGGTCTTTGGTCCATGAGCGTGATGGAGGTTTCCGACACCGCTGCGTCAAGTGTGCCGGGTGTCGCGCCACAAAAGCCGTCAAGCTCCGCCAGTGCAGATTGGTTGCGGGGATTAAAACGAACTTCGGGCATCAAGCCGAACTCAACACGAACGCTTGCGCGTGTGATTGACGATGTTGCGGCGCAACAGCCCGACCAGATTGCGCTGACCGGCGACCATTCGAGCCTGACATATGGTGAACTTCAGCGCCTCTCCCATCGTGTGGCGCGATGGGCCTTGGCGCGTGGGCTGAAACGTCAAGATTGCGTCGGTCTTTTGATGGGCAATTGTCCCGAATATGTTGCGATCTGGATTGGCCTGTCGCGGCTTGGGATCGTAACGGCCTTGTTC
>CAIZGQ010000820.1 GCA_903932565.1 uncultured Hyphomicrobiales bacterium | reverse complement strand
GACGCTCCGCTAACCCCTGATTTTGTTGTCGCTGATCTTGTTAAAACGCTTGCACAAACACCTGGCGCTGTGATGACGACGCCAGCTGTTCGATGCTCGGCCTCACTCTACGACCATCTGATAGCTGACCAGATGCAGGGACGTGTTGGGGGAACAACGGTTGTCTTCGACGCTAAACAGCGCGCCCTCTTTTTTTCCAAGCGCGTCCTGCCCTTTGTCGATGCCAAACGCACAGATGCGCATAGTTTTGTGCATCTGCATTTGGGTGTTTACGCCTATCGGCCCTCAGCACTTGCGAGCTACGCAGGCACACACCCCTCCCCTCTTGAAGAAGTCGAAGGGCTTGAGCAATTGCGCTTTCTTGACGCAGGGCACTACATACGCGTTGTACCTTTCGACCCGATTGAGTGGGATTGCATCGAACTCAACAACCCGGAGGATATACCAGCCATTGAGGCAGTTTTGCTGCAGCGCAAAATGCGCTAAGCATAAGAAATGACGCAGCAGACTGTTCACCTTCCCAATGGCATCGTCTTTGCCAATGACCGCCCACTTGTTCTCGTCGGGGGCATGAATGTCATCGAGGATCACGACACTCTGCACGAGGTGGCGGGTCATATGGTGGAAGTGACACGCCGATTGGGTATCCCCTTCGTTTTCAAGGCAAGCTTCGACAAGGCCAATCGCTCTTCGATCAATTCCTATCGCGGACCTGGCCTGGAATTGGGTCTACAAATGCTCGGTGAGATCAAGGATCGCTTCGGGGTTCCGATCCTCACCGATGTCCATGAGCCTTATCAGGCTGCCGCAGCCTCTGAAGTAGCTGACATTCTTCAATTGCCAGCCTTCCTCGCCAGGCAAACCGACCTTGTGCTCGCGCTTGCGAACACAAAGGCCGTGATAAACGTCAAGAAGTCCCAGTTCCTCGCGCCTCACGAAATGCAGCACATCCTGACGAAATGCGCTGAAGCTGGAAACGATCGCGTGATCTTGTGCGAGCGAGGGACAAGCTTTGGGTACAATAACCTCATCGTTGATATGCTTGGCATCGACCTCATGAAGCCGATGGCGCCTGTGTTGTTTGATGTTACCCACGCTCTTCAAATGCCTGGCGCGCGCGCCGAAAGTGCAGATGGACGCGCAAGCCAGATTGCCCCCCTCGCCCGCGCTGGCGTTGCCGTGGGAATTGCAGGCTTGTTTTTGGAGGCCCACCCCGATCCTTCTCGTGCACGTTGCGATGGGCCTTGCGCATTACCCCTCGCAGACCTTGAGCCATTCCTTGCGCAGATGGCCAAAATTGACGCCGTTGTGAAGAACTGAAGGCCAAGCCGTGCTCACAGCACTTGCACAACCTTTTCTAAGGATACCCCCCTTCCCTCGCAGCCGAGTGACAAGCTTGGCGCGCCCGGGCGTTGCTGATGTCAGCCTCCCAAAATTGGCAGATGTTTTGCGCCAAGCACGGGTCGGGGGGACATTTTGGGGACCCCACACCTCACTCTCACCCCATCACAAGCTCGTGCTGGTTCCAGACAATACGAGCCAGCTGCAAGAAATGCTCTCATTCCTTGATGGCCAATCCTGCACGATTGTCAGAAAACCGGGTTTGAGTATCCCCCAGGGCCATCAAACAACACCCGCTTGTCCAGATCCTTGGCATCTCGCCCAACAGGCAAACGCCATTTGGGCTGATGCAAACCAAGACATTGCCTTGGTATGTGCGCTACTCGACAAGCCTGTTCGAATTTTTGGATCAGGTCCTTTCGAACAATGTGGCCACGACCCTTTAGCAGCCCTGGCGTCAACAGTAGCGCAGTGGCGCTACGTCTCACCTTTCGATGGCAATGATTGGTCTGCGTTTCAGGCGATCGAGCAATTGGCTGAGTGGCGCAAACTCATCGATGGAAACCGCTCGATTGAGGTAATTTATGGCGTTGCGAGCTGGAAGCGCGTTACTGTCGATGCACTCCTCTGGAATGGAGCTAATGGGCCCCGGTACAGCCGCCACCTGCCTGATGGAAAAGGCGGACCTGTTGATGTCGCGTCTTGGAAATCACGTACCTCCCCAGCCCTACTCAAAGACCTAGCGAGACAAGGCCATCAGATACGTGAGGTTGAGGACGGGTTCATACGATCGCAAGGGCTGGGTGCAAACTGTGTCCCGCCATTGTCAATAATTGTCGACACTCGAGGTGTTTACTTCGACCCGGAAACACCGAGCGATCTGGAAACCACTTTAGAGACTCAACAGATCGACTCAACGCTTTGCGAGCGCGCTTCAGCGCTTTGTGCAAGACTTATTGAAGCATCTATTTCAAAGTATTCGTCGGGAAGCGGAGCGGTCGATATTCCGTCTGGCGGCAAGCGCCGGGTACTTGTCATTGGGCAAGTTGAAGACGATCGGTCAATGATAAGCGGCGGACGAGGCATCTCCAATTTGGAGCTACTTTCTCGAGCCCGTACAATCGAGAATGATGCTTGGATCGTATACAAGCCTCATCCAGATGTCGAAGCTGGTCACCGCAAGGGTAATATTCCCGATGAGCAAATTCTTAACTATGCGGATCATATTGAACGTACATGCCCGGTTTCCGCTTTGATCAGCGCTGTGGATCGCCTTCACGTCATCACGTCTTTGGCGGGCTTTGAGGCCCTCATTCGAGGAAAAAGCGTCATTACGCACGGTGTGCCTTTCTACGCTGGCTGGGGTCTTACCCAAGACCTGTGCGCAATGTCCCCGCGCAGAACACGCACGCGTTCGCTAAACGAACTCGTAGCTGCAACATTGCTACTCTATCCTCGGTATATCGATCCAGTCACACGCCTACCCTGCCCTGCTGAAATCGTCATCGAGCGAATGGCAAAAGGTGAAGCAACAGTTACTTCGTATCTCGTCCTGCTCAGAGAATGGCAGGGCAAACTGCAAGCCGTTATGCGCACAATGTTCGGAGGTCGGTAATGTTTATCGCCGCGAATCAGAGCAAAAGGTTCTTGTTTCTACAAGGCCCACCTGGACCGTTTTTTCGGGAGCTTGCAAAGGCTCTCGAAGACAAAGGCATGGAAACTCACCGCATCAATATATGTGGCGGCGATCAGTACGACTGGCCCGAAGGCAGCGTGAACTACCGTGGTAGTCTCAGGAAATGGCCGATCTTTTTTGATCGCTATGTCCGTACGAACAATATTACAGATCTCGTACTTTTTGGCGATTGCAGGCCTATGCACCAGATCGCTTTGCGAATGGCCCGCATGCGCGGCGTCCATATCCATGTGTTTGAAGAAGGCTATATTCGGCCCGACTGGATGACGCTCGAACGTGATGGCGTAAATGGCCACTCACCCATCGAACGCAATCCGGAAGTCATCTTGTCGCAAGCCAAATGGCTTCCAGACGTACCAAATCTTCCGCGGATAACCGCAAGTTTTAAGCGCAGAGCGCATGACAGCTATTGGCATTACTACCACGTTGTCACACGCAAGTTCGCTTATCCATTCTACTCAAGCCACAGGCAAGGCTCGCTCACCCTTGACGGCATCGGTTGGCTGATAAAATTCGCGCGCAAAGGCCTAAGAGCGCGCCAAGCCGAAAAGACGCTCAAGCTCATCAAGCGGAAAAAGTACTTCCTGTTTCCCATGCAGCTCTCAGGGGACTATCAGATTCGTGCACACTCTCCGTTCGGGTCCATGGTTGTCGCTGTGGAATATGTTCTAGAGAGCTTTGCACGGTTCGCGCCGGCCGATGCTGTTCTCGTTGTTAAAGAACATCCACTCGACAGCAGCTACCGCAATTGGCGCGCAACCATCGCCCGCATGGCCAAGAAATTTGGAGTTGCAGATCGCGTACATCACATCGACGGCGGCGATCTCGGGGAACTTGCGTCGGATGCAAAGGGCATGGTCTGCGTCAATTCAACCTCGGGCACGCTAGGGCTCGAGGTCGGACGTCCAGTGATAGCCCTGGGTGAGGCAGTCTATGACGTTAATGGCATCACCCATCAGTTGGGTCTCGATACCTTCTGGACACAACCGCAATATCCTGACGCTAAACTTTATCGGGCGTTCAAGCGTATGATCCATGCCAAATGTTTGGTGCGCGGTGGCCTAGCAAGCAAGTCGGGGGTTGCGATACTCGTCAAAAGCAGTGTGAGGCGGCTACTTTCCGAAGACGGCCTGCCTGTGATGCCTGTGCGCGAGTTGAGCAAGGAGGAAACCAAGCTCATTCTGCGGGCGTAAGACCTGCATCTTTAAGCATCCCCTGCCCGCGCAACGTCATAAAAACCCGGTTGATCACAGGATTAGACCAACCGCAGTTGGTCGCAAAATCGCGCTGCAAAGTGTCATGGTGGATTTGATGGGCTGCGGGGCTCATGAGCAGCCCTGCCTTGCGTAAAACTCTAATAAACAAGGGATTGTCCAACCGGTGAAGACTGCCATGAAAATATTGCGCGAACGCACCACCAATGAGAAAGCTGACAGCGCCTGCCATAAACCAATGGGGCGCGAGGCTTAAAACTGCCGCTGCGTTCAGACACAATGAAAGCGGTAACGCCGCAATGATGACGGTCGTGCCAATCAGGCGCCATAGAGGTCGACGTCCCAAAGCATCAGGCCGCGGATGGTGGTTCTTAAAATCGTACGATAACCGCTCAAATGGACCAATGGACGCCATCGTGGTCTTCAACAAATCCAGATATTCTGCAGACTCGCGAGAGCCTGCGTAAAAGTAGATCTGGTTCAAGCCCCGCCCACGCGGGCAAGGCCTGTAGTCCATGTACATGTGCACGACGCCCGACATGAAATCTGCGAGGTACCACCCAACCAGAAGTGCCGGAATTGTCAGCCAATGCGGCGCTCGCAGTGCGTACACAAGATTATAAATAAGTGAGGCCGTAAACGTCAGGAGAAGGAAACTTGGGCGATTCACGGTTCGACCTCAAAAGCAAACGCGGTAAGCCTAAAGGCGTCCTCATATATCCAAGGGTCGACCCGCATGAAAGTCTACTGATCTTGTTTCGCTGCTAGACAAGTCGCTGTCAAGCGCTAGGAGCCGCATCGGGGGCTTTGAAAGATCAGAGGTTTACACTTGCTTACAAGCCCAGCTTCAAACGACGAAAGACCTTACGTTTTAGACGTGAGCCGTTTGATTTGGCGGATTTGGACACGTCGGTTGCCGACGGGTATCGATCGGGTCTGCATTGCCTAT
>CAIZGQ010000819.1 GCA_903932565.1 uncultured Hyphomicrobiales bacterium | reverse complement strand
TTCTTGTGCTCGCAATTTGCCTCGGGCTCGCGGCTGTGGCGACGGATATCAGGCCAGGCGTGTTCGCATCCAGGCTTGGAACATTCACGAGCTATTTCGACCGCATCTTGATGCTGGATTCGGGTGAGCGCGCCTGGCGCGATCCGGTCGAATGGTTCTGGGGTTTGAAAAAGTGGCTGCGGCTGCTGGGCGATACGCTGGTCATCGCATATGTCGGCACTATTCTTGGCAGTCTCGGCGGCTTTCTTGTCTGCTTTGTAGCGAGCGCAAACCTCTCGTCAAAATGGGCATGCTGGGTCGCACGTCGTTTTTTGGAAGTGCTGCGAACGGTTCCTGAAATCGTCTTTGCCCTTGTGTTTGTCATTGCCTTTGGCCTTGGGCCGCTTCCCGGCGTGCTGGCACTGGCCATCCACACGATGGGCGCTTTGGGCAAGCAATACGCCGACGTTGTAGAAAACATCGACAAACGGCCGGTGGAAGGCCTTCGCGCGGCGGGCGCCAATTGGGTTGAGACAGTTCGTTACGGAGCCCTGCCACAGGTCCTGTCAAATTTCATTTCCTACACGTTGCTGCGGTTTGAAATCAATGTGCGCGGCGCCTCTGTGATGGGCTTTGTCGGCGCGGGTGGGATCGGGCAAGAGCTGCTGCTGTCCATTCGCAAATTTTACTATTCAGACGTCAGCGCGATCCTCATCCTGATCATCCTTACCGTTTTCGCCATCGACATGATCACCGCGCGGCTACGCAATATGTTCATCAGCCAGCGTGAGGGCGAGCGATGAAATTGCTGTCACCGTCGTCCGAAGACCTTGTGCGCCTGAACGCGCTTTATCCGCAAGGGTTGCACCAAAGCCTGCAGCAGCAATTAACCGGATGGTTCACCGCTGTCGTCGCCATTGTCGCTTTTATATATGGCCTCTTTGCAATTGATTTCGTTCCCGAGCGCATTCTCCCAGGCTTGCTGAAGCTTGGCAGTTTTGTGATGCTCATGATCCCGCCCGACCCGGGACCCTCGTTCAGTACATATTTGCAGTCCCTGGCTGAAACCTTGGGGATTGCATTTCTTGGCACGCTCATTGCTGCCGTCTTGGCGATTCCCTTTTCCCTGCTCGCGACCCGCAACGTCCTGCCAATCTGGCTCGTCCGGTTCGTCACGCGGCGCTTCTTCGATACAATCCGCGGTGTGGATACGCTCATCTGGGCGCTGATTTGGATCAGTGTCGTGGGGCTTGGGCCCTTTGCCGGCGTCCTCGCGATTGCATCATCTGATTTCGGAGCTTTTGGGAAGCTGTTTTCCGAAGCCATCGAAGCTGCGGATCGCAAGGCTGTTGAGGGCATCAAGGCTTCAGGGGGCAACCGCCTGCACGAAATTCGCTTTGGCCTGATCCCCCAGGTTCTGCCGGTCATTGCGGGGCAAGTCCTGTATTACATGGAGTCCAATACCCGCTCGGCGACCATCATCGGCATCGTTGGTGCCGGCGGGATCGGGATGCACCTGGCCGAACAAATCCGCACGCTTGAATGGCAGCACGTTTCATTCCTGATTGTGCTCGTTCTGATCGCCGTGTCCGCGATCGACTTTGTCTCCGCTCGGCTCCGAAAATCCTTGATGGGCACGGCCTGAGCGTGACCTTGGCCTGCTTGCAAATGTCATGCGTGCAAAAGTCGTGTGTCATGTGTGTGTCATGACCGATCAGTATCGCTCGGCCATGCTCGATCAAGCCAATCTCACAGCATCGCGACGCAGTCTTATGGGTGTGCTCGCCAGAGCCTCCAATGTCCGTCTTGCGGCCTGTTTTGAGGCACTTGTTGACATCCCCACATGCGAAGATCTGCGCACGCCCCAGACCGGTCTGGTGATGTTGCGCGGACGTATCGCGGGTTCGGGAGCGCCCTTTAATTTGGGCGAAGCAAGCGTCACGCGTGCTGCTGTTCGCTTAAGCTCTGGCGAAACAGGCCATTCCTACATACTGGGCCGTGATGCGCAAAAAGCGCGCAAAGCTGCAATCATCGACGCGCTGTTTCAATGTGAAGCATGGCGCCCACGTATTGAGGCACTTGTCCTTCAGCCACTGCGACAAGAACAAATGGCACAGGATGCCAAAACCGAGACCGAGACGGCCAAGACCCGTGTCGATTTCTTCACCCTCGTGCGCGGGGATCCATAATGCTGGTCGCGGACAAAAGTGCCCTTGAAACGCAGGCTATTTTTAAAGAAGCGATGATGGCCATCGCCCGACCCGGTCAGCTGCGGCAAATCCCCATCGTTGCTGCCCCGGCTGAACTTCCCACAGGCCTTGCAGCCCTTGCGTTGGCTTTGTGTGATTTTGAAACGCCAGTCTGGCTTGATTCTCATCTGGCAAGCTCACCAGCCGTGACGGACTGGCTTCGCTTTCACACGGGAGCGCCGATCACGCCGAACCCGTCGGACGCCGT
>CAIZGQ010000818.1 GCA_903932565.1 uncultured Hyphomicrobiales bacterium | reverse complement strand
TTGTGTGATTTTGAAACGCCAGTCTGGCTTGATTCTCATCTGGCAAGCTCACCAGCCGTGACGGACTGGCTTCGCTTTCACACGGGAGCGCCGATCACGCCGAACCCGTCGGACGCCGTGTTTGCCTTTGCCATCTCGAGCGATCTAGTTCCAGAGCTTTCAGACTTTGCACAGGGCACCGATGAAAACCCTGACCGGTCAACAACGCTCGTCATGGGCGTGGACAACCTGTCCAATGGGCCGGGATTAACGCTCGCCGGGCCCGGCGTGCATGGCGTCGAACGATTAGAAACAAGCCCGCTGCGCAGCGGCTTTATGGCCGAGCGGGCTGCCCTGTCAAAGCAATTTCCACGCGGCATGGACGTGTTCTTTGTCGCCGGAACAACGCTCGCGGCTCTCCCGCGCTCGACGCAGATTGTCGAAGGGGATTGAGATGTATGTTGCGGTCAAGGGTGGTGAAAAAGCAATCGATGCGGCGCATGAGTTGCTCGCCACACGGCGACGCGGCAATTGCGATGTTCCGCAAATAAAGGTCGAGCAGATCAGCGAGCAATTGTCGCTCGCTGTCGACCGCGTCATGGCAGAGGGCTCGCTTTATGATCCTGAACTTGCCGCGCTCGCGATCCGGCAGGCGCGCGGCGATTTGATCGAGGCGATTTTCCTGGTTCGCGCCTATCGCACGACGCTGCCGCGGTTCGGCTTTGCCCAACCCTTGCAGACTGAAACTATGGCTATTCGTCGGCGCATCTCGGCGACATTTAAGGATATGCCAGGCGGCCAGGTTCTTGGACCGACCTTTGATTACACACATCGCCTGATCGACTTCATGGATGCGGCGCAGGCGGAACAAATGGGCACACCACCCACGCCTGACCTTGCGAACCACGTGGTGGAAGCGTCCCCCCGTGTGACGGATCTTTTGGCGCAGCATGGCTTGATCGAACGCCCCGTGCGGCAAGACTCGCATGCGCCGGTGAGCGATCTGACGCGCGATCCGCTGACGTTTCCCGCCAGCCGCGACATTCGCCTGCAAAATCTGGCTCGTGCCGACGAGGGCTTTCTTCTCAGCCTTGGATATTCCACGCAGCGCGGCTATGGCCGCAACCATCCGTTTGTGGGCGAAATCCGCTTTGGCGAAATCGACGTGGCGTTTTTTGCCGAGGAACTGGGATTTGAAGTTCCACTGGGCCGCATCCAAGTGACTGAATGCGAAATGGTCAACCAGTTTGCAGGAAACGCTGACATACCCCCACAATTCACAAGCGGCTATGGTCTTGCCTTTGGTCAAAGCGAGCGAAAATCCATTGCCATGGCGCTCGTGGATCGCGCCCTGCGGGCCGAGGAACTTGGGGAAGAGGTCAGCGCACCCGCGCAGGATCAGGAATTCGTTCTCTCCCATTCCGACAACGTGCAGGCCACGGGCTTTGTCGAGCATCTGAAACTGCCACACTACGTCGACTTCCAGAGCGAGCTCGCCCTCGTGCGTAAGTTGCGCGCCGCACATGGCACAGCCAAGCAAACGACCGAGCCGAACACGGACCGCGAGGCAGCCGAATGAACGCGCCCGCAACCCAGGTGACCGGATACAATTTCGCGTATCTCGATGAGCAGACAAAACGGATGATCCGCCGCGCGATCCTGAAAGCGATTGCAATCCCCGGCTATCAGGTGCCCTTTGCGTCGCGCGAAATGCCCATGCCCTATGGCTGGGGCACCGGCGGCGTGCAGGTCACAGCATCGATCCTTGGGCCACATGACGTCCTGAAAGTCATCGACCAGGGTGCGGATGACACGACAAATGCCGTCTCTATCCGACGGTTTTTTCAAAAGACAGCTGGCGTCGCGACCACGACGCACACGTTGGATGCAACAATCATCCAAACGCGCCATCGCATTCCTGAAACGCCGCTGCACGAAAACCAGATACTTGTTTATCAGGTGCCGATTCCCGAACCCTTGCGCTTTCTCGAGCCACGCGAGACCGAAACATCAAAGATGCATGCCTTGCAGGACTACGGCCTGATGCATGTGAAGCTTTATGAAGATATCGCGCATCACGGGCACATTGCCACGACTTACGCCTATCCGGTCCAGGTGAATGGGCGGTATCTGATGGACCCCTCCCCCACGCCAAAATTCGACAATCCCAAGGTGAACATGTGTCCGGCCTTGCAACTCTATGGCGCGGGCCGGGAAAAACGCATTTACGCCGTGCCGCCGTTCACGCCTGTCGTGTCGCTTGATTTTGATGATCATCCCTTCGACGTGGGAGCGCCGGTGCGTCCCTGCGAACTTTGCGGATCGCGCGGCGTCTACCTTGATGAAGTCATTACGGATGATGCTGGCAGTCGCATGTTTGTCTGCTCTGACACAGATTGGTGTGAGGCCGCGCGCGACAACAAGGATCGACAAGATGCACAGCCGGAGGCGACCACGTGAGCCTCGCGGAACAGCCACTTTTAAGCGTCGAGAATTTAACGCGCTATTATGGCCAACGCGTTGGATGCCTCGATGTTTCGTTCGACCTTTATGATGGCGAAGTCATCGCCATTGTTGGTGAATCGGGCTCGGGGAAATCAACCCTGCTATCGATGCTTGCAACTGAATTGGCGCCAACGCGCGGCCGTGTGTTCTACCGGATGCGCGATGGGCAAACGCGTAACCTTGCGATGCTGGGCGAATCCGAGAGACGCTTTCTGACACGGACCGATTGGGGATTTGTTCGCCAGAACCCTGCCGATGGTCTGCGCATGGGCGTCACGGCAGGGGCAAACGTGGGCGAGCGCCTGATGGGCATTGGCGCACGCCACTACGGTGCGATC
>CAIZGQ010000817.1 GCA_903932565.1 uncultured Hyphomicrobiales bacterium | reverse complement strand
GCGCGATACATGCCATAGGGCCCGCCATGTGCGCCGATGCAATTGCGGTCGGCGGGTCGCGTCACGGTGGCGATGATGGGTCCGCGCTCGGCAGGGGTTTCGGCGTCCCAGCGGATCGGGAACTTGCTAGCCCCTGTTCCGGGTTCGGGATGGGAGGTGAGGCGGATATGGCTCGTTTTATTTGGCGTTGTCATGGTCGGCCCAGCGTTCGCGCGGGCAGGCTCATCGAGCCTGTGGCGCAAGCCGGTCATCTGAATCGACAAGGGCCCCGCAACTGGGGGCCCTGACACCGACCAAAGACCGGCTAAAACCTATCGTGGCTCCGATTGGGGATGCGGTCAATATCTGGGCATGGCCAAATATGCGGCGGTTTCTCAGCCCACCCGCGCGATGAGCTGCTCGTAAAGCGTGTTGCGAGCGCTGAAGATATAGCTCAGCCGCCCAACGCTGACGTGCTCCGCACCCTTGGCGATCAGCCAGTCAGCGAGTGGCGCGGTCTGCTGGGTTGCGCAAATCAGGCTCAGCGGTCCCGTGCCGTCCGTGCCAAACAGCGCGCGTGCGCCAAACGCTGTTCCGGCCTCAGCTGCCAGCTGCGCGTGATCGCTCGGAACCAGAGCGCGAACTTCACGCGAGGTGCGCGCGTCTTCTTCGGCTGCAATGCGCGAGAGAATCGCGCGCGCTGTTGCCTTGTGCCCGTCGCTCCAATCGGCTTGCAGGGACGCCACAAGATTGGCCTCCGAGCGCAGCATCACGCCATCGTCCAGCACCTTGAGGGCGTTGGCCTTCAGGGTTGCACCCGTGGTGGTGATGTCGACGATGAGTTCGGCCTGGCCAGCGGCGGGTGCGCCTTCCGTTGCGCCGAGGCTTTCAACGATGCGGTAATCGGTGACGCCGTTCTGCGCAAAATAATGCCGCGTCAGGTTCACGTATTTTGTCGCCACGCGCATGCGCTCGCCGCGTCGCGCGCGATAGGCTGCTGCAACATCTTCAAGATCAGCCATGTTGCGCACGTCGATCCAGGCTTCGGGAACGGCGACAACAACATTGGCAAAGCCAAATCCCAGCGGCGTCAGCAGTACAATCTTGGAATCAGCGGCAGGAATCGTTTCGCGGACGAGATCTTCGCCGGTGATGCCCATGTGGACTGTGCCAGCGGCAAGCTGGCTGGTGATTTCGGAGGCGGAGAGAAACGCGATCTCGACGCCGGCAAGTCCTGACAATGTTCCGCGATAATCGCGGGCACCGCGGCCCTGCACCACATCGAGCCCGGCGCGGGCAAAAAACGCATTGGCATTTTCCTGCAGACGCCCCTTGGAGGGGACGGCAACGACGAAGGGCCCTGACGCGCTCATGTCAAAGATCCGTTTGCAGGAGAGGCAGAATTGGCAGAACGCAAACGGTCGCACCAGATTGCGGCACCCACAGCCGGAATATCTGATGTGGCGCCAAGCGTTGCCATGAGCCGATCATAGCGCCCGCCACCAATGATGGGACGTTCCGACGCGCGGGCCGGATCATGCGCTTCAAACACAAAGCCGGTGTAGTAATCGAGGTTACGGCCGAAGGCCGTCGCAAAAGTCACGCGCGACAAATCAAGTCCGCGTGCGGCCATGAAATTCAGGCGCGCATCAAAGCGGTCGAGCGCTGCTGTGAGGTCGAGCTTGGCGTCGCGCGCGAGTG
>CAIZGQ010000816.1 GCA_903932565.1 uncultured Hyphomicrobiales bacterium | reverse complement strand
GAGCAAGCCGGGCAGGAGCATCAGGGTTGGGCGTGATGTGGAAGCCATGGCAAGTTCCCTCAGACGTGTGAAGCAGCTTTGGTGACAGGACCATGGACGCTCTCGAAGGCACCGTCCTGCAATTCGCAGATCAGGAGCCGCGCCGGGTCCACCGGGCCGGGCAGGGTCAAGCGACCCGGGGGCACACGCTTGAACCCCATGCGGCTGTAATAGGGCTCATCGCCAACAAGCAGGACAAGCGCGTGGCCTTTATCCTTGGCGATGTTGAGCGAGGCCTGAACCAAAGCCTCCCCAATACCGCGCGAGCGAAAGGCCGGATCCACCGTCAACGGACCCAAAAGCAAGCCCGGTGTCGCGCCCAGATTGACCCGTGTCATGATGTTGGAACCGACCAGAAACGATCCGACGCGGGCGACGCGGCAGAGATCGAGGTCAGGTGCCACGCCTTCGCGCAACCGATAAGCGGTGCGGGTGAAGCGGCCCGGACCAAAGCAACGCTCGTCCAGTTTCTGGATCTGTGGCCAGTCGCTGGCCGTGATCGGGGCGAGGATCAGCGAGAGATCAGGCGCGGGGAAAGCTGCGGGGTCATAGGCAGCATCTTGGGGTGTGTTGGATGCGGACGGGTCAGATGAAGGTGTCTCGGACATGGCGACGGGCACACTCGAACAGGGATCGACAAGATGCGCGCTGGCGGGACCAGCGTGCAGCGGGCTGAGGAATGTCAGCGTCGTCGGGTTTGGGAGAGGCACAGCGTCTTCATGGCGCGCCTTTAGCACGCTGACGCGCAGACGCAAATCACTGTGGCTCGTCGGGCTTGCTGTTGCGCATTACCCAGTGCCGTATCACCAGCGGCATGGCGAGATTGATGAGGATCACACGGGCAAAATGATGCGCGGCGACAAACAGCGGATCAACGTTGAGGCCAAAGGCCAGCACGGTCATGGCCTCCAGCGCACCCGGTGCATAGGCCAGCAGGGCCGAGGCGAAGGGGATGCCGAGCAGCCAGGCCGATAGGCCGGAGAAAAACACTGCCACCAGCATGGCCGCAGCGATGGCGACTGACGCGCCCTTCATGGAGCGCAACAGGAGCGTCCAATCAAAGCCGACAAAGCGCGATCCGGCCCAGCATCCAATCAGGATCTGGCCGATGAGCATGACCGGCGGCGGGACGCGGCCCGGCGCGATACCGGTGGCGTGCAGGGCGGCGGACGCCAGCAGCGAGCCGAAGATTACGCCGCCCGCGACCCGCAGCCGATGGAAGATGAGGCCACAGCCGCCCACGAACGGGAGCATGAGGGCGACCATCCAATAGGGGTCCGTTTTCGGAAAGGCGAGGGGGCTCAGATGTGCGCCCGATTCCGCAATCAAAAGCGGCACGACCGCCACCAGAAATAAAAGTCGTCCCATCTGCACAACGACAATTTGCGGAATGTCAGCTTTGACATTCGGCATGGCAGCAAGGGACAGCACATACGACATCGAACCCGGTACACCGGCAAACAGAGCTGTCGTGCGCGACCAGCGCGACACGCGCGTTGAGATCAGCGCGGAGGCCGCCGTCGTGCAGATAACCGCGAGCGTCATCATCAGGATGCTGGCGGGATAGGTGATGATGTTGCGAACCGTCTCGGGGCTTGCCGCGGAGCCGACGGACAGGCCCGACACCGCCATGGCGACGACGCGCGTGCCCAGACTGATGGGTCCAGCAAGCTTCAGCGCACACAATATGGCAACTGACAGCATCGCGCCTGAGATCGCCCCGCCAGGAATGCCCAGAACATAAAACGCCAGCCCGCCAACAGTGCCCGCCGCGAGGGTGCGCAACTCTGGCAGGGACTGCGAGGGCTGGGGAAACAGCTGCGTGCGCAGGGCAGCGCGCGCTGAGGGTCCACCGGTCGCCGTTTCGGTCATATCGCGATTCAGTCGCTGGTTGGCGGCGTTCGGCGGGGACATCCAGCAGAGGCTGGCCCGCGCCCAAACATGGAGCGTTACAATCCCGGTGTAGCCCCGGCCCTTAACCTGGGCAAGGTGCCGATCGTGCCCGATCAGGCACGTGCCGCCGTCAGCCATGCTGAAAGCCGTTGCGCGGCCTCCGCCACACTGGCGGGATTGCGGGCAAAGCAAAGCCGCAGGAAACTTTCACCACCCGGTCCAAACGCCGTGCCGGGGGCCACGCCGACCCCCGCCTCATCCACCAATCGGCGGGCGAGCGCGCGCGTGTCCGGCTCGCCCTCGATATCGCAAAACAGGTAGAAGGTCGCGGGCGGCAGAGCGAAATGGACGCGCCCTGTGGCCTTCAGCGCTGCGCACAACACGTCACGGCTTTCGCGAAAGCGCTTCACTTGAAGCGCCAGAAAATGATCGCCGGTTTCAAGGGCGATGGTCGCGCCGCGCTGGATCGGGGCCGGGACGCCAGATGTGGAATATTGGATCAGCGTCTCGATGGTGGCCCCAAGTTCGGGTGGGGCCTCGAGCCAGCCGACACGCAATCCCGTCATCGACCAGTTCTTTGACAGTGTCTGCACGAACAGGATGCGGTCATCTTCCGCCATCACGTCGTGGAATGAGGGCGCGCGACGGCCTTCAAACACGATCCGTCCATAGATTTCGTCCGCAATGATCCACAAGCCGTGGTGGCGGGCAATGGCAAGCAGCCCTTCCAACTCGGCCCGCGTTGCGGTCCAGCCGGTGGGGTTGGCGGGCGAATTGATGATCAGGGCGCGCGTGTTCGGATTTATCGCTGCCGCAACCGCAGCCGGGTCCAGGGCCCAGCGATTTTCGCCATTGGTGCCCAGCTCAATATGCAACGGCACGTCCACTGGATGGGCGCCGACGGTGGCGAGCGCGCCGGCGAAGTTCGGCCAGCTG
The DNA here is from genome assembly GCA_903932565.1 of uncultured Hyphomicrobiales bacterium. Lineage (GTDB taxonomy): Bacteria > Pseudomonadota > Alphaproteobacteria > Rhizobiales > Beijerinckiaceae > Terripilifer. Next base: position 2,635 of record CAIZGQ010000816.1, on the reverse strand, counting down.
GGGGTTGGGATTAGCACTTCATCACCAGATCCCGCCACAAGCCGGATCGCGAGGTGCAGCGCATGCATGCCGCCGACCGTCACGCTGAAGCGGTCGGTCGTGAACTCGCCCGCGCCAGAAAACGGCGCGTCATAGGTCGTCGTCATGTAGCGGGCAATGGCGGCGCGCAAATCCGGCAACCCGCGCTGGGGTGAATAGAACGTCTCGCCTGCCTCCAGCGACCGCGTGATCGCGTCATGGACAAAGGCGGGTGTCGGCAGATCACCCTCGCCGATCCAAAGCGGGATCAGGCCCTCGCGGCCGCGTCCGTAGTTGAACAATTCAACGATGCCGCTCTCGGGAGCCGCCAGCGCTTCCGGACGGATGCTCGCCAGAAGACCCAAGGCTGGAACCCGGCGGGGGGTGGTGCGGGGAGGTGTGCGAATAACCATGTGAAGGGAGGTCCCAGAGCCCGCACAGGATGCGCGGTCACGTGCGCATGCCTGCCAGATCGGGCTGGCGGCAGGCGTGCGCCCTATTTTGCATTCTGCAGGAACGCCGTCACGCTCGGCAGGATATTGGCCACAATCACGCGCACGCCGTCAGGGGTCGGATGCATGCCGTCGGGGAGATTGAGCTTTGGCTGCATCGCGATCCCGTCGAGAAAGAAGGGGTAGAACGGTAGTCCGTATTTTTTCGCGAGATCTGGAAAAATGGCTTCAAACGCGTCCACATAGGCACGGCCCATGCTGGGCGCTGCCTTCATGCCGATCAGCAAAATCCTGATTTTGCGCGCCTGCAGCCGCTCGATCATGTCGGCCAGCGCCTGCTTGGTCACCTTGGGGTCAATGCCGCGCAGCATGTCGTTGGCACCCAGTTCCAGCAGAACACCATCGGTGCCATCGGGAATCGACCAGTCGATCCGGGCCAGCCCGGCTGTTGTGGTGTCACCAGAGACGGCCGCATTGGCCACCTCGACATCCTGGCCCTCTTTGCGCAAAGCGGCTTCCAAAACAGATGGAAAGGCATCGGGCTGGGCGAGCAGGTAACCAGCGCTCAGGCTGTCGCCGAAGGCCACCAGATGCCGCGTGGCTGCCTGAACGGGACTCGCGGCGAAGACCCATCCGGTCATCCCTGCGATGATGAGAGCATGGACGAACCCGCCTCGCTCCCCATATGTGCGGTTGCGCTTCACCATGTGATGCTTTGTCCTGTCGCAAATGACGGCCATGTCCGGCCTGTTTGGGGCCTGACGGATTGGAACCTTAGATATGTCGCTTGCCCAGAATTTCGAGACTCCGGACGGTCACACCTCCGCGCAATCCAATGCTGCAACTTCGGCCATTGCCCTGCGCAACGTGGACCTGAGCCTTGGGCGCGGGGCAGCGCGCGTGCACATTTTGAAGAAGATTTCGCTCGATATTCGGCGCGGTGAGGCTGTTGGACTTGTTGGCCCCTCGGGCTCGGGTAAATCCACGTTGCTCATGACGATGGCGGGGCTGGAGCGGCCTGATTCGGGTTCGATTACCATTGATGGGCAGCGGCTGGATGGCCTGAACGAGGATGCGCTGGCGCGATTTCGCGGCGCGCGGATCGGCATTGTGTTCCAATCCTTTCACCTCATTCCGACCATGACAGCGCTGGAGAATGTTGCCATTCCGCTGGAATTGGCTGGCGCGCCAGACCCCTTTGGCGCAGCACGGCGCGAGCTGGAAGCCGTGGGGCTTGGTGAGCGCCTGTCGCATTATCCGGCGCAATTGTCGGGCGGTGAGCAGCAGCGCACGGCCCTCGCCCGCGCGCTGGCCCCCAATCCGGCAATCCTTGTCGCGGATGAGCCCACAGGCAATCTCGATGAAGCCACAGGCCGCAGCATTATCGATTTGATGTTCGCCTTGAAGCGCCAGCGCGGGTCTACACTGGTGCTGGTCACCCATGATTCAAGCCTCGCCGCCCAATGCGACCGGCAGGTTCATTTGCGCTCCGGCCAGATCGAACTGGATAGCGCTGCTTCGCTGGCGTAAGGGGTTGCGCTAGGGTTCGTCGTCATTCCTGGAGCTACCCATGATCCGCGCCACATCCATACTTCCGCCCGGCCATTGGCATCAGGACGCGGCTGACAGCATTGTGCTTGATCATGTTGACCGCCATCGTCGCCGTCTGGCGATGACAGGCGTGCGCGGAGTGACGTTTCTGCTCGATCTCGCGGACGCCGTGGCGCTGCGTCATGGCGATGGGCTTTTGCTCGATGATGGCAGACTGATTGAGGTCGTTGCCGCGCCTGAGGAGCTCAGCGAGATTCGTGGTCGCGATGCGCATCACGTCGTGCGGCTGGCCTGGCACCTCGGCAATCGTCATCTGCCGGTCGAGATCAACGGCACCAAGCTTCGCATTCGTCGGGATGGCGTGGTCGAGGACATGCTGCGCGGGCTTGGCGCAAAGGTCGTTCATATTGAAGGACCTTTTGAACCCGAGACTGGCGCTTACGCCCGGCCGCATGCCGAGCATGAGCATGCCAAGCCGGAGCATGCGCACCACGATCATGGTCATCACAAGCATGGCCACGATCATCACGATCATGCGGGCCATGATCATAGCCACGCGCACGATGATCACCACCACGCGCCCGTGCATGTGGACGCTCATCCGCATCTGAAGG
>CAIZGQ010000815.1 GCA_903932565.1 uncultured Hyphomicrobiales bacterium | reverse complement strand
GCGTCTGTTGGCACGTTTCCGACCCATGGCTCGCTGTTTGTCGGGCTTTTGATCGGCGTGATCATCATTCTCTATCTGCTGCAGTATTTCCCTGCACTCGCTCTGGGTCCCATCGTCGAGCACTTTCTGTTGCTCGGTGGCAAGACGTTTTGACGGGCTACTGCTGACGGGTAAGTCATTCTGACGGAGTTGAATCTTATGGCATCCAAAACAGCCACTCCCGAACTTTTCGATGGTTCGATTATAGGCCGGGCGTTCGTCGAGGCATTCATCAAGCTGAATCCTCAGACGCTCATGCGCAACCCCGTCATTTTTGTGACGGAAGTTGTCTCCGTCGTTGTCGCGATCTTCTTTGTCCGAGATCTGATCGCCCACAATGGCAACGCGTTGTTCAGTGGACAAATTACTGCCTGGCTTTGGTTCACGGTTTTGTTCGCGAACTTTGCGGAAGCTGTTGCCGAGGGACGCGGCAAGGCACAGGCAGACTCGCTGCGCCGCATGCGGTCGGATACGACAGCCAAGCGTCTGAAGGATGGCGCAAACGGTGGGCGAGCCTTTGATGCTGTCAATGCGCTCGACCTGCGCGTCGGCGATATTGTTCTGGTCGAGGCTGGAGATGTGATCCCGTCCGATGGCGATGTGACGGAGGGAATTGCGTCGGTCAATGAATCTGCCATCACCGGTGAATCTGCGCCGGTTATCCGCGAGTCTGGTGGTGATCGTTGTGCGGTGACCGGTGGCACGACAGTCTTGTCGGACTGGATCAAGGTGCGCATCACAGCAGCACCTGGTTCAACATTTCTCGACCGTATGATTGCGCTGGTTGAAGGCGCAGAACGTCAGCGCACGCCCAATGAACTCGCGCTTTCGATACTGCTTTCGGGTCTCACTATCATCTTCCTGATTGTCTGCGTCACGCTCTGGGCCTTCGCGTCTTATTCCGGCGCGGTTCTGTCCGTGACGGTTCTGATCGCATTGCTGGTCTGCCTCATTCCAACAACAATCGGTGGCCTACTCTCAGCTATTGGCATCGCGGGCATGGATCGTCTGATCCGTTTCAATGTGGTGGCGACATCCGGCCGCGCTGTCGAAGCAGCTGGCGACGTGGATACGTTGCTGCTCGATAAAACGGGCACGATCACGTTCGGCAATCGCATGGCAACCGAGTTTGTGCCGACGGCCGGGGTTTCAGATCGGATCCTCGCCGAAGCCGTCTTGCTGTCGAGCCTTGGTGATGAGACGCCGGAAGGGCGGTCCATCATCGCGCTCGCAAAAACAAAATATGGTCTGATGGAGCCGGATATTTCGAACGGCAAGGCACAGGTCGTTTCATTCTCCGCGCAAACGCGTATCTCTGGTGTTGACATGGGCGGCCGCTCACTGCGCAAGGGCGCTGTCGATGCAGTTCTGGCGTTGGCAGGTCTCACCCAGGCGCAGGCGCCTGCGGATTTTCGTCAGGCGGTCGATCGCATCGCGCGGTCGGGTGGAACGCCGCTTGCGGTTGCCGAGAACAATCGGCTGCTTGGTGTCATTCATCTCAAGGATGTCGTGAAGCCGGGCATCAAGGAGCGCTTTGCGGCTCTGCGGGCCATGGGCATCAAGACTGTCATGGTGACTGGCGACAATCCGGTAACAGCCGCCGCGATCGCATCGGAAGCTGGTGTCGATGATTTTCTGGCGCAGGCAACCCCTGAGGACAAGCTTGCGTTTATTCGCAAGGAACAGCAGGGTGGCCGCTTAATTGCCATGTGTGGCGATGGCACCAATGACGCGCCAGCCCTCGCGCAGGCTGACGTTGGCGTCGCGATGCAGACTGGCACGCAGGCCGCGCGGGAAGCGGGCAACATGGTGGATCTGGATTCCGATCCCACCAAGCTCATCGAAATTGTCGAGATCGGCAAGCAATTGCTCATGACGCGCGGATCGCTTACGACATTCTCCATCGCCAATGATGTCGCAAAGTATTTTGCGATCATCCCGGCGCTGTTTATTGCTGCCTATCCTGAATTGCAGTCTTTGAACGTCATGCATCTGACGTCGTCAAATTCGGCAATCCTGTCTGCGGTGATCTTCAATGCGCTGATCATCATCGCGCTGATACCGCTGGCTCTGCGAGGCGTCGCCTATCGTCCCATTGGGGCGGCGGCACTCCTGCGCCGAAACCTGCTGATCTATGGCCTGGGCGGCATCGTGGTGCCGTTTGCTGGCATCAAGATCATCGACGTCCTTGTTTCCATCCTCCACCTCGCATGAGGTCTGCCATGCTATCCCAATTTCGTCCTGCCATTGTTATCCTCTTCCTCCTGTCAGTTCTGACGGGTGTCATCTATCCACTCGCCATCACCGGCATCGCCCAGGTCATCGCGCCAAGGCAGGCCAACGGAAGCCTCTTGCAGCGTGATGGCGTTGTGATCGGCTCGGCCTTGATCGGGCAGACCTTTGCGGATGACGGCTATTTCCATGGTCGCCCGTCCGCAACCAGTGCCCCTGATCCCAAGGATGCGACAAAGACCGTCGATGCACCCTACAATGCGGCCAATTCCGCGGCGTCTAATTTTGGTCCGACATCGGTCAAGCTGCATGACCGGGTCAAGACGGACGTTGAGGCCCTGGGCGGAAGTCCCGAGAAGCCCGTGCCGGCAGACGCGGTCACAACATCTGGATCTGGGCTTGATCCGGATATTTCGCCCGCGTTCGCCCGCCTTCAGGCAGGTCGCGTGGCGACGGCGCGCAAGCTCCCGGAAGATCGTGTGCAGGCACTTGTTGCCAAGCAGATTGCGTATCCGTTCCTTGGTCTGTTTGGCGAAACGCGGGTCAACGTTCTCGCCTTAAATCTGGAACTGGATCGACTTGCTCCGAAATAAACCGACCTGGGTCGCCAATGCTGTGGCTGACACGCAAAGAGTTGGAAATCGAACTTCTCCGGAGGTTGAGACAAGAGTGGACGAGTCTCGACCTCCGGGATCTTACGGTTTACGACTTAGGGGCCGGGGAATGGACGATTGGTCACATTCGCCTTGGTCGAACCAAGCGTGTTTCAGTTTCGACCATTGCCGAAATCGAAAGGCAGGTCGCAAGAGAGATACAGCTGCTACCCGGGTTTAATCTCAAACATGGCGAAAACTGAAACAATTGAAGCTCGTCCAGACCCGCAGGCCCTGCTTGATGCGGCGGTTGCGGAGACGCGCGGCAAGCTCAAGATTTTTTTGGGTGCAGCACCTGGCGTCGGCAAAACATTCGCCATGCTGTCGTCTGCCCGTCAGTTGATCCGGGATGGCGGCTCGGTGCTCGTCGGTGTCGTGGAAACCCATGGACGTGCAGATACGCTTGCTGTTTTGGAAGGGCTTGAAATTCTTCCCCGACGGAAGATTGAATATCGCGGTCGCATTCTGGAAGAGTTTGATCTTGATGCCGCGCTTCAGCGTCGGCCAAAGCTGATCATTGTCGATGAGCTTGCACACACCAATGTGCCGGAAAGTCGTCATCCCAAGCGGTATCAGGATGTGGAGGAATTGCTTCGCGCGGGGATTGATGTCTGGACCGCCGTCAATATCCAGCATCTGGAAAGTCTAACAGATGTGGTGTCGAAGATCACGGGCTTGCGTATTCGTGAGACTGTTCCCGATACAATCATTGAAAAATCGAATGAGATTGTTGTCGTCGACATCACCCCGGCTGAGCTGATCCAAAGGCTCAAAGAAGGCAAGGTCTATCTGCCCGACAACGCGCGCCGGGCCGCCGACAATTTTTTCAAGCCTGGAAATCTGACTGCACTGCGTGAACTTGCACTGCGCCGCACGGCTGAACGCGTTGATGATCAGATGATTGATTATCTCAAGCGCAATGCCATCCAGGGGGCGTGGCCGAGTGCCGAGCGCATTCTGGTGTGCATCGGTGCGGATACAACGTCCGAACACGTGGTGCGGGCTGCAAGCCGCCTGGCGAGCGCACTCAATGCAAGCTGGATTGCAGCAACAGTCGCTTCTGATAGCAGTGATATCTCAAATCCCGACGCGATGCGGCGGATCGATGAACACTTGCGTCTCGCGGAACGGCTTGGCGCTGAATCTGCCAGGCTGGCAGGGCGCGACATCGTCTCGGAACTTCTGCGTTATGCCAAGCGCGAAAACATCACACAACTCGTCATCGGCCGATCCCATGCCGGATCATGGGCACGCCTGCGCGGACGTTCGCTGACAAGCGCACTGGTGAGCCAGGCCGACGACATCGCGATCCATGTGGTGATCGGGCCCGATGAAGCGCCCATGAAGCGTTCGTTCAAATGGCCTCCGTTGCAGCGTACGTCGGTGGATGTGATTGTTGCGCTTCTGTCTGTGACGTTGGCGGTCGGTGCCGGAATTGTGGCGAAGCGTTTTCTCCAGCTTCCCAATCTGTCGATGATATTCTTGGCAGCTGTCCTTGTATGCGCCGTCTCGCGCGGCGTGAGCGCTGCAATCGGGGCCGCTTTTATTTCATTCTTCGCCTATAATTTTTTCTTCATTCCACCAATCTATACGTTCACAATAGCGGAGCCCCACGAATTATTTGCGCTCCTCATCTTTTTGCTCGTCGCTATTTTTACAGGCGGCCTTGCGGGCAGGGTGCGCGAACAAACGGATGCTGCGCGAAAACGAATTGCAACGATTCAATCCTTGATTGACGTGGCGCGCAAATTGTCGGCAACGGTCAGTCTCGAAGATGCATTGTACGTCATCGTCTACCAGAGTGCAGCCTCGATCAAAGGTCAAGCGATCGCTCTGCTTCCAAATGAAGGTGATCTTGAAATCAGATCGGCTTATCCGCCCGAAGACGAGCTTGGTGTCGCAGATCGCGCAGCAGCACTTTGGGCTCTGAAGAATGCGGAAGTTGCCGGCCGTCATACGGGCACAATGCCCAATGCCATATTCCAGTTCTGGCCCATGCGCACATCGCGCGGCGCATTGGGTGTGATCGGGATTGCGCCCGCATCCCAGGAGCCCTTGTCGGCTGAGAGCGACAGGGCGTTTTCAGCCCTCGTCGATCAATCGTCAGTTGCAATCGAGCGCATCCTGCTGGCAGAGAGTGCCTCGCAGGTCGAGGCCGCAGGCGCCCGCGAAAAGCTCAACACAGCACTTCTCTCCTCGATTTCGCATGATCTGCGCACGCCGCTTTCCTCCATCCTTGGGGCGGTCACGAGTTTGCGCCGCTATGGGTCGAAAATGCCGGAGGACGCTCAGCAGGACCTCCTGGAAGCCATCGAGGAAGAAACCGGCCGCCTGGCGCGGTTTGTTTCAAACCTGCTGGGTATGACGAAGCTGGAATCCGGGGCTCAGGATTTGCGCCGTGACTGGGTGGATCTGTCTGAGGTGGTCCTGGCAGCCGTAGCACGGGCCCGAAAATCATTCT